>JBIOEB010000094.1:0-8000 GCA_044445585.1 Candidatus Berkiellales bacterium | reverse complement strand
CTTACACACTAATTAATTTTTGAGCATTAAAAAGCAGACGAGCGGTATGGCACAAAACCGCGCTTTATGCGCGGCTAAAAAAAGCACTTACTAAATAGTTGGCTCTTGCGCTTGCTGCACCAATACATTCAAATGATCCACTGCCACATAATGATGATCCGTAGCACCTTGTTGAGGTAAAGCAACCGGATCTGCATGAACCGCAGTTTGAGGCGAAGCAGCTGCTTGAGGTAAAGCCACCGATTCAACGGCAACTTTAGTTGTTTCAGCTAATCCCGGAATGGTATCCGCATGATCTGATACAACATCGCTCATTGCAATGGAAGTCTTTTCCGCGGCATGATTTTCTGAAATTAGTACAGGATTATTTTCAGAAGGTTTATCAACTTTTTCGTGAGCATCAACTTTTTCGTGAGCAATCAAATTATCTTTCTCGGGAAGAAGCGTCAGCGTGTGATGATAGGTGCGATCATCAACATTTGCATTTCCTGCTTTTTCTGGACGATAATGATCTTCAACAACCTTTGCATTTTCTGGATGATGATGATCTTCAACAACCTTTGCATTTTCTGGATGATGATGATCTTCAACAACCTTTGCATTTTCTGGATGGTGATGATCTTCAACAACCGTCGCAAGGTTTTGCAATTCAGCCCCAATTTTACCACCATGGGCAATGATTAAAGCTTGAATATCAGCGTTAGCGACTTCATTCGCAATCTCTAGAGCAGTGCCAGATTGGCTACAACGATCATTAGGATTAGCACCGTTATTTAAGAAAAATCCAACTATATCAATATCGCCATTATTGATAGCAATTTTAAGTGGGGTGGTATGATTAATTTTCATGTTAACATCGGCATGAGAGTCAACAAGTAACTTAACCAAACTAAAATTATTTACCTCAGAGGCAACAAGAATAGGTGCGCCAAATTGAGCCGTTTTACCATTCACATCTGCCCCTAAAGAAATTAACAATTTACTGGTATCGTAACGTTCATAAGCAACTGCAATGATCAGTGGCAAATTGTGATCTTGATCGGCTGGCAATTGGTTAAATTGGGCTTGAATTGTTGCATGATCACCGGTTGCAACTGCCAAAAGAAAAGCATTATGCTCAACTAATGTATGGATTAAATCCGGAAATACGAATTTAGCGTTTTTAACTTGTTTGGGCATTAATTCAATCGGTGCAGGATTTTGTATACTCATAACACAACCTCAAATGTATTTATATTACCAACTTGCTTTTAATTAGCGGGATTAATTTTAGCACAAATATTTTATTCTTTCTTACAAAATTTTTTCATATAGATTTTCTTCTCACGACGATTTTCTTTCGCACAAAGAATAGGATTGCGACAATAATATTGATAAAATTACTTATTTTCTTGAGAGTCCAATGTTCTCACCCTAGGTAGTCATCCCGCGCTCGGGATAACACTGACGCTATATGACAAATTGGCCATAGATGACTACTTGAGCCTAGATCATTGCTTGGGCATTAATGAGAATCTGCATTCTTAAATTATTCAACGGACGTTGCATGCAACAAAAGCATTCCTTCAAATTATATCTTTTATTCATGAGCATTATTCTTGTTTGGGGAATGAGCTGGCCGATGAATAAAATTGGGATCCAATATCTCCCTCCTATTTGGTTTGCAGCTCTGCGCTTGCTGATCGGCACCATCAGCATGTTTCTTTTTCTTATTTTGCAAGGAAAATGGTTTTGGCCAACACGTAAAGATATCCCCATTATTTTCACGATGGGAATTCTACAAGTCGGGTTATTCTCAACATTTATCAATCTGGGTTTACATTATGTTGAAGCTGGCCGCTCAGCCATTTTAACTTATACCACGCCTTTATGGGTGATCCCATTAGCGGTTTTATTATTTAAAGAAAAAATATCTTTTTTAACTGCTGTGGGTTTTGTTTTAGGCATGCTCGGAATTTTAGTTTTATTTAGCCCGTGGAGCATCGATTGGTCTCTGCAAAAGGTCCTTGTTGGTAATGGCATATTGCTCTTAGCGGCAATTTGCTTTGCCATTTCCATTATTTGTGCCAGAAATATGCAATGGCATCACTCTTTGTTGGAATTACTACCTTGGCAATTGCTGGTGGGAACCGTGCCTATTCTTATTTTAGCGGCTCTGAGTCACCCGAATCCTGAAATAGAGTGGAATCATTTAAGCATCTCTACGCTGATTTATACTGGTGTCTTAAGTACTGCTTTTGGTTTTTGGGGAAGTGTGGTGGTGAGTACAAAACTACCTTCGATCACGGTTTCGCTGGGGCTATTAGGCGTTCCCATTTGTGGCTTGATTTTTTCAATGCTTTTGCTAAATGAGCCTTTCACCACTCCTATCAAAATCGCCATTATTTTAATTCCGATGGGGTTATCTTGCGTTGCTTTAGGAACTCGAAAAAAAGGATGAGATCATGACTTCTGACATCAATCAATTTCTCTCGGCTTCGGCTTTTGCCGTGGCTGGGGCTTCTAACGATAGAAATAAATATGGGAATAAAGTGCTTCGATGCTACTTACAACATGGCAAAAAGGTTTATCCGGTCAATCCTCGCGAGCAATTCATTGAAGGAATAGCGGCTATTCAAAACATCGCTGATCTGCCTGCTGAAGTGAGCAGTTTATCGGTGATTACACCACCCGCTGTTACTGAAAAGATCATTGAACAAGCAATCAAAAAAGGAATTAAAAATATTTGGCTGCAACCCGGGGCAGAAAGTGATCAAGCCATCGAAATTGCGCAAAAGCATGGGGTTAATATTATCGCAGGCGGCCCGTGCATATTAGTCACCCTTGGGTTTAAAGATAATTAATTAAAACTGGATCCCATTTTTCTTTAGATATAAAAAGAATAGCACCACACCCGCCAACAGGATAATTCCTAAGATAATAACGAGATAAATGCTATTTTTTGAGAGAAATAGTTTTTTACCTGTTTCAAGCACATGATCAATGATCGCACCAATGGTGATACAAGCTGGGATCAAAATAATTTTTGCCGCCACAGCAAAAAGTAATCCATTAATGAAGCATCTTATCATGTCGGTTCCAACTGCTGCGTTGAAATCATAAAATACGACAAAGCCTGCGAAAAATGCTAAGCCAATCAAAAAATGAAAGAAATAATGAGGCTGAGATTTGAGATCTGACAATGGAACACTCCTCCCAAAACGACGAAATTTGGAAAAGAGCCTTATACCATAATTATTATTAGCAGACAAACAAAAACCAACTCGTAAATATAGGATTAGATACACGCTGTTGGGGACGATCTCTGTATCGTCCCATTAATAATTATTAATGATGTGCTCCACGTTGCACAGTTCCTGCATGATGCTGATGATGAGATCCATCATGTTCTTTCAACCGATGTGGTCTAACAAAAGAAGGTTGTGGGTAAAAACCATCATCATAATAATAGCCATCATCATATGCTGGCCCTACACAGCCGGTTAAAAACATTAACATTAATAACATAATTGATTTTTTCATGGAACTACTCCTTTTTGCATAAATCCATATATACTGCTTCCACTTTGAAATTAGGAGTTCCGTAATACACGCCTACTTTTCAAGTGGAACGGGTATATATTATATGATTAAAATACCATGAAAATGGTTCAATATTTTTACACTTTACGCCTTACTCACCCACGGACTATTCCGCAAACAAAACCGCCAAGGAAGATCTTTATGCTCCTTAGCATAATCGATCCCAATTCTCGGTGTTGCCACAATATCCTTTTTGCTGATCACAACGCCTCTTTCTTCTATCCATATTGGCGCTTGTGTTAATAAATGGCCATTGAATTCTGTGGTGATCCCTAACGCTTGGGTAAACATGCCTGGCCCTGAAGTCAGTTTATAATTTATTTTATGCATGCGACGACGTTGTAACATTATTTCGATCCCATCAATGGGTTCAACCGCTCGGATCAAGACAGCATGTGGAACATCCGCCTCTGCTGTCACCGCATTAAATAAATGATGGATTCCATAGCATAAATAAATATAAGCAACGCCACCCTTTTGGTACATGGTTTCTGTTCGCGCAGTGCGCCGATCATTAAATGCATGCGATGCGCGATCATCAACGCCATTGTACGCTTCGGCCTCTACAATCATTCCCGAAGTTAACTGATGCCCAATTCGCGTTACTAAAAATTTCCCCAACAATGCTTGACTCATTGTTAGCACATCTTCATTTAAATAAAAGCTTCTGGGGAGAATACGTTTTTTCATGAGAGTTTTATCTCCATTGCTGAGGCACTTCCATATGGAGTGTTTCAACAGATGACTGGATTGCTTCGTCGCAACTCCTCGCAATGACGGATGAACACACCCGCTTTTCAACAGCAAGTGTAATGGGTATATATTAAGTATATTTTCCTTTAAATCTTTTCTCGCGCTTGGGGCGTTCATTCTTAAGAGTGATCTCTTCAAAAGGTGCATCAGGCTGATCTACTCGATCCTTTTTCTGATGAACCCCTAAGCCAATGACTGGCTTCTCTTTCTCTTCTTTTTTTTCGGGGGTCGCATACCAATTTTGACCACTCATTAATTCGTTCCACCAGTTTTCCATGGATTCTGAATTCATTTCTTGCCAGTGAGGTGTATTGGACACCAAAGCATCTCCCATCTTTTTAGCTAATGTGACTTGTTGCGTGGTGGTTGTCATTTGCTGTGTATTCCACTCTTGAAGAAAACTTTCAAGATCCTCTGCCTCTTTTGTTTCAAAAGCTTGAGCCAAACTCAGGCTATCGGATATCGCCTTTAATACTCCCGATGCAGAATGCGGCCTAAGCACTGCGGCAGCATCGCCGACAAAACATATTTTTCCGACTGCTTGCTGCGGCACTTGAAAATCATAAATTGCTTGCAAAAATGGTTTTTCGGTTAGCTCTACTATTTTAGCAATTTCAGAAGGTAACACTTGTTTAGCAAAATCATGCAAATGGTTAATATGCTGCTTAGTTAAGCACCCCGGAGGTAACGACACCGCATACTTTTTATTATTTTCATCAGTCAGCAACGATGATACAGCCGATTCTTCATATTTTTCATATAATAACCAATTTAATTTCAATTTTTGCGGGTTTTCTTTATCCGCCGCGGGCATAAAATAAATTAAAAAATGGCCGTTTTGATAAACAAAGTATTCCATGGGTTTTAAGTTCAATTTTAAATGTTCAAGTTGAGAAGGATCGATTGATCCACGCCAAGCAACATAGCCTGCATAATTTGGTGCCACGTTGGGAAATATTTGTTTACGCACAACAGAATAACCCCCATCTGCTGCAATTAATAAATCAAATTGATAGCGCTCGCCTTTTGTGGTGACAACTTGATATTGATCATTTTGTTGAATGATTTGCGACACCTCTTCATCGGTTAGCATTTTTTGAGCAGAGATCCGTTTTCGTAAGTTAGTATAAAGATCACTCCAATTAAATGACATTACACTAAACGGTTGCTCCCACAAAGGTCTTCCTGTTGAAGCGGATACAATGTCTTTGACATTAAACGAACGACTTGCAATGAGGTGGTTTGGGATCTCTGCATCGAATAAATCTAATTCAACACAATCCTCTTTGAGCGTTCGTGGTAACACCACCCCAACCCCTTTTCCATCATGGAGCCGTGGAGAACGTTCAAATACGGTGATATCTGCACCCAATCTACTCAGCAAGATACTTGAAGATAAGCCACCAATGGATCCACCAATGATCCCCACTTTTAATCCTCGCAACAAATCCTTTGCTATCATATACACCTTACATGTAAATGTTTGGAGATGGTATATCCTAATACCAAATCACAACGTTGCATTCAAGGATTATTTGAAATGAGGGAAAAATAATAGGTGAGTTAATTCTGATTCTTAGCAAGCCCTTTGAGTGGCGTGGCTTGATCAAAGGTATTTAGCGGCTCACATTGCCGGCAAGAGTAAGGCTCTTTGGCAAAATAGATATAGCTTTCAATTTCTTCGTCCCAGTAGGCAATCAATACTTGATGCCCGCACTCTGGGTGCTTAACAAATATTTCATCTTTTCTTTTTATTAACTTCAGCTTTGTTGCCACTACTCAATTCCTTAATGCTACCTTCCTGGGATATTTGAGTTTTACTTTAGCTAGCCAAGCAGTTGTGATATCACTCATGCACTATCACATACCCAGCCCCTATAAAGTTCCCTACTATATCGTACTGTACCAGCAATTTGAAATACTTAATTATCATTTTAATTATCAATAATTTTGCGCTAGTGGTGATCAAATTGTTAACTACACTAAATGTAGTTAAGATGATGCCAGTATTAAAAATCCCTCATGGGTCATTCGGCCAACACAACAGGATGTTAATATCATGAAACTACTCATGTTCGCTGCTTCACTTCGCGCCGCCTCGTTCAATAAAAAACTCATTAACCTCGCTGCAAAGCTTTTGCAACAAGCAGGCCAAACCGTCGACTTAGCCGATTTTAGCGAATTTGACATGCCATTATATAATGCCGATGTGCAAGAGAAAGGACTCCCACCTAACGTTACCAAATTTGTCGAGCGCTTAAAGCAAAATGATGGTTTAATTATTTCAACGCCAGAATATAACTTTTCCATGCCAGGAACTTTAAAAAATTTCATTGATTGGGTTTCAAGAGTGCGACCGATGCCATGGCAAGGTCAACAGATCCTCCTTTTATCAGCTTCTCCTTCATTAGTGGGTGGCAATCGAAGCTTATGGAATACACGCATACCTTTAGAATGTTGCGGCTCTTTTGTTTATCCCGATATGTTTTCTCTTGCCTCTGCTCATGAAGCTTTTACTGAAGATGGCCAATTAAAAGATCAAAAGTCGCAACAACGGTTAAGTGATTTAATGAATAAATTCGTGGAATATATTAAATGATTCATAAGGAAATTTATCGTGGCAAATCAACTTGAGCGTGCTATTAAAAAAGTCTGGAAAAGCCAGCCAACCATTGAAGGCGCAGGGGTACATCTTCGCCGTGCTTTTGGTTTTCATGAATTACCTTTACTTGATCCTTTTTTATTGCTTGATGACTTTCGCTCTGAAAATCCTCAAGATTATTTGGCCGGTTTCCCCTGGCATCCACATCGCGGTATTGAAACCATTACCTATGTATTAGATGGCGATGTAGAACATGGCGACAGCATGGGAAATAAAGGGCATATTCGCACAGGTGATGTACAATGGATGACTGCAGGCAGTGGGATTATTCATCAAGAAATGCCCAAAGGGAATCGTAAGGGCGAAATGTTCGGTTTTCAGTTATGGGCCAACTTACCTGCTAAATCCAAAATGATGGAACCTCGTTATCGCGAAGTGAAACAAAACGAAATTCCTATTGTCAAAACTCAGGATGGCGCTTTGGTGCGCGTCATTTGTGGCACGGTTGAAGGTACCATCGGGCCCGTACAACACATCGTCACCAATCCTGAATATCTTGATGTAGAGTTACCCGCTGGCAAAACCTTTACCCGTTCTTTTCCAACCGATCATACCGTGTTTGCTTATGTGATCGATGGCGAAGGTTATTTTGATCCAAAGCGTACTCCTTTTGCCCATGAAACTGCTGGCGCGAATTATTTTGATATGGAGCCACCTTGCGCATGCCGAAATGGATCTTTAGTTTTATATGGCGCAGGATCGAATATTACCATTAACACGGATAAACATGCGGTGCGTTTTTTACTGATTTCGGGTAAACCCCTCAAAGAGCCCATCGCGTGGTATGGGCCTATTGTGATGAATACGCAGGCAGAATTAAGAGATGCGTTCCAAGAATTTCAAGAGGGAACGTTTGTAAAGCATCGGTAAACAATTTTTTGCAATTCACTTTAACCCTATAAGCTTTTTGGGATGAAATATACTCTAACCACTTTGCTTTTAGGCGAGGCGCCAAGCGAACGAAGCCCCAGGAGTGTACGCTTTGGTACACGACTGGGGTGAG
>JBIOEB010000093.1:0-8045 GCA_044445585.1 Candidatus Berkiellales bacterium | reverse complement strand
TTGCTAAAGAGAAGGAAGAAGATGAAGCTTTTGCAGAATTTTTTACCAAGCTTATTCTCGATGCATCCAAAGCGTTTGATGATGAACAACGAGAGGAGTTAAAAGCACATTTTACCCCTTTAAGGGATCATACATTGAAGCGCTATTTTGATAAGCTCATTGCTAGTTTTGAGGGGCCCTTTGGAGAAATTGCATTTGCTAAAGGGTTGAATGCAGATCTATTTAAAGAAGCACTCGCCAATTTTAATGCTTTGTATCCCGAGCATGCTTTTGCAATTCCTGGAAATGTTCAAATGTGGGGTAAATATGCCGTAGGTCTTGAGAAATTTATAGATCATGTTAAAAAACAAGCAAACCCAGAAATCGGCAAGCAGATGGATAAAGGCTTTGTCATGCAAGTGTTTATTGATTTAGCATTGTATGGTGGACATCAAATAGGCGCTTCATTGTTAAGAGCAGATGGTGTACTTGAAAAAGAATATGAATTAGTGGTTAAGCGTTGCCTAGAGCGAGCACAACAAATGTTTACGCACGCCATACCATCAGATATGCAAAATCTTGCTAAATTTTTAAGTGTACAAAGGAAACCGAGTCAGCAATTTGAACCAAATATGCTCAAACGTTCTGTGGAACTTCTTTTTACTAGGGGTAAAGCCGAGTTCCCAAGAGCTGATAAAGTGAAAGGCTTGGAAATACTTGTACAAGCTAGAAGAGATGCAGAACTTCTAGATATACAGAAAAAAAATGAGGAAGCAGCGCAGAAAAGAGGGCGGGGCGCGATGAAAAAAAAGCAGTAGCTAATATTATGGGGTAGGATTTTATTGCCTATCAAGGCTATGGGGTCAGGCTTGTACAATTTTGACCACTTCATTATTTTTGGCTTGTACAAGCCTCCCTCCTTCATTGGGCCCTTATTCATTACCTTTGCCTTGTACAAGCCTGACCCCGTAATTTGACCCCGTAAATTGCAAATTACCTTTGCATTGTACAAGCCTGACCCCGTAAACAAGCCTGACCCCGTAAATTGCATAAAAGCCTGACCCCGTAAATTGCTAAAGCACCTTTTGATATCCCCTATTTTAGCTGTCCAAAATACGTGAATAGCCACTCAAATCGTTTAAATGGTGGTAAAAATTAGACTTTCATTCAAAAGAACCATACAATTGTTTTCGTTCAATAACTAAAAATTGGTAAATATAAATATACGTTGAGGTAATTTTCATATGGCCTTTTTATTAACACAAATTTTCCATTCCGTTCAGGCAAGAACTAACCAAAAGCAGTATTTAGCTGAAGTTTTAAAAATTGCATCCTTATGGGAAGGATCAAAAGTGACAGTTAGTAGATACCATCCCGCCGAGAACGTCTCACATGTAGACGGTACAACGATTGTCATTGACGTTGAAGCAATCTTCAAAGCAATTATGGATCAGGACAGTACTGTCGTTTCCACTAACTCAATCAACAAAGCATTGATGCCTGATTTGGAGGCAAAGATAACCGCAGATAACATTTTAGATTCATATCGCCTTTATAGCTTATCAATACACACACCAACAGACCCTTTTGTTAATTCATCAACCGGTACCAAGTTTATTCCTAAAAAAATTGATTTAAATATTGGAACGTTGAATGCTATCTTAAAAGATGTGTTACTTGACATGAAAGATGACGCACAAGTGCTCCACTGCAGGCCTACCGAAAAATTTTCCTGTGATACTCCTGAGGCCGAGCTTCATGCACATCAAATAACAACAAATGCTAATGTCGAATTTTATAAAACGCTTACAAGCTTATATAAAGAAGAATTAGTCAACACCAATCCCGATTTTCTGCAAGAGTCACTAGATGATGCCGCTTTTATGAATAACGTAGGCTTTGCTCAATTCTTTTTAGAAAACGGAGCTGAAATTAACGGGAAGATTGAGGGCAAATCACCTTTGATGGTAGCCGCGGAATTTGAGCGCTGTGAGATGGCTTCATTCTTGTTGAGCAAGGGCGCAGCTCCTTCTTTGCTTACTGCCAATCATTTATCTTTAGAACCCTGCCCTGAAGCTAAGATAATGGCTGAGTCTGCACCAAATGCAGCTAATAAAGCAATGCCCAATATCAAGCTTGCAGATGTGATAAGCGAGCCCGCTTTGTTTGAAAATAGTCAGACAAACCAAGCGCCTCAAACCACGCAAACTTATCAAGCAGCAGTTACAACGGATCCGCTTATTCATATTGAGCAAGCCAATTCGACTTCCGTGTTGTAACTTCATTCCTTCACAGATCGCTCGGGGTCGATCACTCGGGGTCAGGCTTGTACAAGCTTGACCTCTTCATTATTCATTATCTTAGGATTTGTACAAGCCTGCCCCTACACACTCGTTTTATGAAATTGGGCACAGCCGAAGATGATGAGTTTGGCAACGTTTAATTAGTATTTCCTTTATCTGTGGATCTTGATTAGCAAGTGCTCGAAACGACCAGGATAAAGCGTCCATAGGAATTATATTCACATCTTCTTTGGTAATGTTCTCATGTTTTTTAGCATATTCGAACAATTTGGCTATATATTTCTCATCTCCTGTTGCAAAAAACGCTGCCCAACAATAATCAAGGATCGAAGTTTGCAATTCTAGTTGTTCCTGTGTTTCAATTTTATCAAGAAATTGCATATTATTTATTTTTTCTACAGTTAAATTTAAGTTAGGCTCCACTTTAATGCCATATTTATTCGTAATTTCATTCGCTTCTTTTACTAATCCGGCTCCGATTATAGACTTATAAATAGTGGTTTGTTGACTCTTATTTAAAGAACCAAAAACATTCACAATCTTTTTGGCAAAGTCAGGATTTTTATTGAAAATTAAGGTTGCATAAATGGTTATCTTTTTGCTCAATCTGCGGATCAGGATTAAATTCGATGACGGAAAATTTTTCTATGGATTTGATAAAATGAGAATAAGTTGGATCTTTGTAAAACGTTTCTATTGCAGCATCATCAACGCTTTCGGCAAAAGCCATAAAGGGAAGGAATAAAATAATGAGCATCCATGATCGAAATAATTGCACTAAAGATGAGCGATAAATCTTCATAAAACCTCCCAAGATAAAAAGATGTTATCTAAACTTTCCTTCCACCTTATATTGCTTAATACTGATATTTAAGTACATGGGGTCAAGTACATGGGGTCAGGCTTGTACAATTTAGTACATGGGGTCAGGCTTGTACAATTTTGACAACTGCATTATTTTTGGCTTGTACAAGCCCGACCCCCAATATACTGCATCAACCGATTCTTTACGTGTACTCTCAGCACTTTGACGTTTAATTCCACTTGTTTGAGCATCGTGTAAATAGGTCAGGGATCGTCGTTCAGGTATTGATACAGGGGCTTCAATTAATGGAATTTCTCCTAATAATGCCAAAAGAGTATCGTTATCAAAAGATGGACAAGTATCTTTGACTTTTTCGAGGAACAATTCACGAGATTGAAGGAAATTGAAATCTAAACAAAACGTGTCTGCGGCCACATGTTTGAATCCTTGTGATGGATAAAATGCCTTTGCTTTAGGAGAGGAAGATACAATAGTTTCTGAAATTTGATAATGTAAGGCTATAAATATGGCACATTGCAAGAGTATAGAGCCATAATGCTTACGACGATGTTCTTCATTAATTTCTAGTCGAGATATGATACATCTTTTATTTTCCAAATCGAGAAAAAAATGAATGGCACCTATTATGCCATTATCTTTGTCTTCCAATGTGAGAAGACGGTTAAGCATATTTTTTGATACTTTATCATGACCATTTCGCATTTTATAAGCACAAAGAGGCAAGGGATAAAAATAATTAAGCTTTTCGATATTTTGAGAATCTTTATCTTGATATCCGCGAATAATAATGGGCCTTGTGGAATGTACATTCTGTAAAAATTGCCCTAATTGTGCTTTCAGATAGCATTCGCGTGGCACACGCAGAGTCCAATTAATATATTTATACTGTTCGGTTTTTGGTGGGTTGGGGCTTGTATGTGTTAAACCTTGATGCTCATCGTTTCTTGATCTTTTGGATCCTGATTCTTCTGAAGGATCACGAATTTCCCTTGGGCCACGTTTCATAAAATTGCCTGTATAAACAACAAATTGGGAAATAGTATAGCTTTTCCTGACAGGTGTTTAAATGATTAAGGGATGGGCGGTATAAATAATAGGAAGAATAACTAGTAACGATGCCGCTGAACGTGCCATGCGGCCAGTTGCTTTGGGTCATTTCCCAGACTAATCGATATCGAATTATTGAATAGTCTTGACTTTTCGATAATTTGGTATATTTTAGTCAGTATGAGACGCATTCAAACTTCTGCCATTTTAAAAGATTTAACCCATAAAATGGTCCTGGTGGCAGGACCACGACAGGTGGGTAAGACTTTTATGTCCAAACAAATAGCGAAGATGTATAAAGCCCCACTGTATCTGAATTATGATCAGATTGAAGATCGCAAAATAATGTTAGAGCAAGCGTGGCTGCCTACAACCGATTTACTGATCCTAGATGAATTGCATAAGATGCCTGAATGGAAAAATTTCTTAAAAGGCGTTTATGATACAAAGCCGGATCCAATGGCTGTTTTGGTCACAGGCAGTGCTAGGTTAGATATCTTTACTCATATTGGCGATTCACTAGCAGGTCGATATTTTCTCCACCGATTATTACCATTATCACCGGCAGAGCTCACCCAACTGGACTTGCCCGTAGACTTACAAGCACTTATCGAGAAAAGTGGTTTCCCTGAGCCTTATATCGCCAAAGAACAAGTTGATGTAAATCGCTGGCGTTTACAATATATAACCAGTTTATTATCTACGGATGTGTTTGAATTTGATAAGGTACAAAATCTGGGCGCTGTAAGAACTCTATTTGAATTACTAAGAACTAAAATTGGCTCTCCAATCTCTTATCAATCGATTGCGCAAGATGTTGGGATCTCACCAATGACCGTTAAAAAATATATTCAAATTTTGGAGGCGCTATACGTTATATTTCAAGTCACCCCTTACTCTAAAAATATTGGCAGAAGTTTATTGAAAGAGCCGAAAGTTTATTTTTTTGATACGGGTTTAGTCAAAGGGGATGATGGCGCTAAATTGGAAAACCTAATAGCGGGTTGTCTTTTAAAACATGTCTATGCCAAAGTGGATTACAAGGGTGAAAATTACGCCTTGCATTATTTAAGAACGAAAGACAAGCAAGAAGTGGATTTTGCCTTGGTTAAAGACGACACGGTTGAATTGATGATTGAAGTGAAAAAATCTAGCAAGGAAATCAGCAAGTCATTATATGATTTTCATAAAAAATATGGATTTCCAGCCGTTCAAGTTGTACAAGATTTACGACAAGAGCGCATGGTGGATGCTATCAAATTGGTTAAGGCGGACCGTTTTTTATCAGAATTGATGTTATAGTTCTCGGTCAACATAACACTTAAGATATCTTGTTAATTTGCGTCATATCTTGCAACTGTTACAGTAGGTTTCTGAAGGTTGAATCTCTAAGAGATAAAGTGATAAGGTGAGCCTTTAATTTTAGGCATGTAACTTATACATTAAATATTATGAAAGATTTCTTAAATTCTATTTTCCCTCACAAGAACAAATTCCTTTACTACATCGATCTCAATTAGTCACTGTTGACGAAATGAAATCTCTATTAAGTCTTGATAGCGCTGAAGAAAAAGTGAATAAATTAATAACATGGTTAAACGCTGACAAGCTTTCTCTACCATTATTGTAAAGCACGCAATTAAAAATAACTTACTGCATCCCCTTCTATAAGGCAAAGGAAGCAGGGGACACCTCAAAAGCAGTAGAATTGATAGATATAAATAAAAGACGATATCGATATTTCACATATCGTTGCGTCTGATCCCCTTACTAACGTGTAACGTTGAAACATCAAGAAATTGATTCAACAGTCTCTTTAAACGTACCTTCAAAATCAGCCTTATTTTTATCAAACCCGGATTTTAAATCTGATTTTCGAGCAAGATGGGTTTGCTTAACCCCCTCCTTTTCTTGCTCCAAATTAACAAAGCTATGGAAGCTATGGGGTCAGAAGCTATGGGGTCAGGCTTGTACAATTTTGACCACTTCATTATTTTTGGCTTGTATAAGCCTGTAGGAAGCTATGGGGTCAGGCTTGTACAATTTTGACCACTTCATTAACTTTCACGGCTATAGGGTCAGGCTTGTACTTTTTTCACGGCTATAGGGTCAGGCTTGTACTTTTGACCTCTTCACTATTTTTGGCTTGTACAAGCCTGACCCCTTCAAGTGACTGTACAAGCCTGACCCCTTCAAGTTGCTCGAGATGGACAATGTCTTTACATGACTGGGGAGCTGTCATGAATCGATTTGCTATTTAATTCGATGACAGATTTCCCCAGTAAATGATGTGTGGCAGTTACACAAAAAGATTTACAGGCTAAAAACAGCCAGAATTGATCTGGCTGCCTATTGGTCTTGTTAGCATTTAACGGCAGATGTACTAGTTGTACGCTGAAGTTGATATTCCGGTAAATACTTAGCAAATAATGCTTCTCGCGCCACCAAGCGGGTAGCTAAAAGCTCCTTGAGTTTATTGCTATCGTTAGGAGAGCGACGTCGAAGTGATCCGCACTCATGGCCTCGACCTCTGCTGGGCTGTGAAAAGTCATGACGAAGATAGCCAAACGTCTCTCCTACCTTGCCGCCATTATGAAGAAATGTCATCCATTCACCATTTTCTACCTGTCGAGTACGGATAAGTTTGCCTTTATTAAAATCTTCTCGAAAACCACGACCAGGTTGACAATACTCATTGATACCATGAGCTGGCAATAAGCTTTGAGGTCCGCCCACTTTTTTAGCGTAGTATTCTTTTTTCTCATCTTCAGTCAAAGGTAAAGTCTTAGGGGAGGAGTAACCATCTAGGCCTTCTATTAATTGTCGAAAGATCCACTCAGCAGAGTGGCCGTATTCTTTTACCCAAGAACCATTTTCCATTGCTTGAAGTTGCTTACGGATAGCTTCTTTGGGCATGGTTTTTTCAATCGATTCCCACATTTCCTTATCCAAAGCCCACACAGCGTATTGAAGCTGGAAAATATCTGTAAATACACGACCAGCTAAATCTGTCATCTTCCCTGAGGTTAAGGGTAATTTATTGTTTTGCGTGTTCATTTCTTCAACTTTGTCTTGTTCGCCCTCACCGACTAATGTTAATACGGCACTGGGTTGTTCTTCTTGAGAAACTGGAAACGCTGTTTGCGCGGTTTGAAGGTCAAATTGTGTGGTAATTGCAGCAGCAGCCTCTGCGTTTTGCTCGCTATCGGCAATCGGTGTGGTCATTTTCAAACTCATATATCTATATCTCCTGAACAACTCATTTTAATTTCAATAAAAAACCTCGGTTTAACAGCGCTTATTGTTGTTGCCCTTAGTTGCAGTTAGGTATTTTACATTTAAAGAAATTGCTTACCCATCAAAAAAAGACGAACGGATTAATAAAGATGATTAGCGATGTTTGCAAAGCCTTTAAGGAGGGGTCACTCATTAGTGTATTATTAGTGTATTATAGGGTCAGGCTTGTACAATTTTGGCCTCTTCATTATTTTGGCTTATACAAGCCTGCCTGCCTCTTCATTGGGCTCTTATACATTATCTTTGCCTTGTACAAGCCTGACCCCGTGATCAATATTATCTTTGCCTTGTACAAGCCTGACCCCGTAACTCGGTGAAAACTAATTTGCCTCATCAGGTGGATTCAGTGTCAAGAAAGCTTGATGATGAGATCGGAAGAAGAGGACATAATGTCAATAATGAATATGCTCTTTACCAGAATGAAATCAGTAATGAATTAGATCAAAATATTATTCATCCTCAAGTGTCCCGACTTTTACAAGGAGAGAAAGAGTTACTAAATAAAGCAATGAGTATCACTGAAAATAAAATAGAGAAAGACAAGTGATCAATAAAGAAAAAATTTTTGGGTTAAATTCGTTAAAAAGATACTG
>JBIOEB010000092.1:0-8052 GCA_044445585.1 Candidatus Berkiellales bacterium | reverse complement strand
TTCCTACCTTCAAACAGGCTGAAGAAGTCAGGCAAAAATTACCACCACGCTTCAAAGGATTTGTAGCGAAAGGAACGAATAAATCGATGCTGATGCAGTCAGCAGAGAGTTTAAATATTTAAAGAAGCGTTTAAAGAAGCATTTAAAGAAGCTGCCCAAAAATAGGGCTTATGCGTTCAGCCAAGGCGCAAGTCAGTTGTTTGTTTTGTCATCCTGAGCGTAGCGAGGGATCTCATTGATGTTTCATTGGCTATTAGAAACGAGATCCCTCGCTACGCTCGGGATGACAACTTAATAGAATGACTTGCAACGCAGGATCAACGCATAAGAACATTTTTGAGGTAAGCATAAGATTTTGGGGTGTCGCCAAGCGGTAAGGCACAAGGTTTTGATCCTTGCACACCTAGGTTCGAATCCTAGCACCCCAGCCAATTTATTCACAAACTGAGTACAAAACATTGAGCAATAGGTTTTCCGGCGTGTCGGACATGATGATCTTTAGTGGGAATGCCAACCCGGAGCTTGGTAAAAGCGTTGCTAAATATCTTAATGTTAGATTAGGCGAAGCCACCATCGGCCATTTTAGCGACGGCGAAATTATGGTGGAAATTTTAGAAAATGTCCGTGGCAAAGATGTTTTCGTGATCCAATCAACCTCGCAACCCACCAACGATAATCTAATGGAATTATTATTACTCACCGACGCGTTGCGTCGCGCTTCTGCACTTCGAATTACCGCTGTTGTGCCTTATTTTGGTTATGCCAGACAAGATCGCCGTGTGCGATCTTCACGCGTGCCTATTTCTGCTAAAGTCGTTGCCGATATGATGGCCGCCGTTGGCATTGATCGCCTTCTTACCGTGGATTTGCACGCCGATCAAATTCAAGGATTTTTTAACATGCCAGTAGATAATGTCTACGGCTCTTCGGTGATGATCACAGATATTCTGAGTAAAAATTATCAAAGCCCGGTGGTTGTTTCCCCTGATGTTGGCGGCGTCGTGCGTGCGCGTGCGATTGCAAAACGCTTAAACGATACCAGCCTTGCGATTATCGATAAACGTCGCCCACAACCTAACGAAGCACGCGTGATGAATATTATCGGTGACGTCGCCGATCATCCGTGTATTTTGGTGGATGATATCGTCGACACCGCAGGCACTTTAGCGATGGCCGCGCAAGCTCTAAAAGAACAAGGCGCGACTAAAGTGGTTGCTTACTGCACTCACCCGGTGCTCTCTGGCGCTGCCATCGAAAACATTGAAAAATCCAACATCGATGAATTAGTGGTCACCGATACCATTGCCTTGCGCCCCAATGCAGCCAAATGCCGAAAAATTCGCCAATTAAGTATCGACGCGATGCTGTCGGAAGCAATCCGTCGTGTCAGTAACGAAGAATCCATCAGCTCGATGTTTTCAGTTATTTAGTTATCTTCTTGTTTCGCTTTGTTTCGCCCTTTATTTTTGTGATAAACTCGCCTGCTTGGGTACTCTTCCCAATTTGCTTTTATGCGTTTTGGATTGAGTATAGGTATTTTTAGCCCAATTTTATGGGTTTTTATTGGTCGCGATAAAAACCAATTGCCGCGCAAGCGGCGTTTATGTTATCGGAGTGTTCAACTATGGCAAAATTTAATTTTGAACTTGAATTTGAGCCTCGTGAAGCGCTTGGGAAGGGTGCGAGCCGCCGCCTGCGTCGTCACGAAGAAAAGGTTCCCGCTATTCTCTACGGTGCTGATGAAGCACCGCAAACGATCTGCTTAACGCATCGCAACGTGATGAAAGCGCTCGAAAACGAAGCAGTTTATTCACATATTCTCACTCTCACCAGCCAAGGGAAAAAGCAACGCGTTGTGCTCAAAGATCTGCAACGCCACCCTTTTAAACCGCGCATTTTGCATATGGATTTTTTACGCGTCAGTGAAAATAAACCTATTACGATGCATGTGCCCTTACATTTTCCTGGGCAAGATGTTGCCCCTGGCGTGGTTGATCAGGGCGGGAGTGTGACACATCACATGGTAGAACTTGAAATTAAGTGTTTACCCCGTCATCTTCCAGAATTTATTGAAGTTGATTTATCGAATGCTCCCTTAGATACCGTCGTGCATTTGTCGCAAATTAAATTGCCGCAAGGCGTTGAAATGATCGCGCAAATCCATGGCCCAGAAGATGATTTACCCGTCGTCAGTATTCATCAACCTAAAGTGATTGTGGAAGAAGTCGAAGAAGCTCCTGCTGCTGAAGGTACAGAAGAAGGCAAAGAAGCAGCACCGAAGGAAGGATCCAAAGACGCTCAAAAGGGCAAAGAAGCACAAAAGGGCAAAGAAGCTCCAAAAGGCAGTAATGCTAAAGAATGACAACCGATGTTGAAAAACCTGTTCTGACTCGAGGGATCCAGCTCATCGTTGGGCTGGGTAACCCCGGATCAGAATATGCCAGCACACGACACAATGTGGGCTATTGGTTGGTAGAAAAGCTTTGTGATCAATCTTCTGCCAAATTAGAACTTGAGCAAAAATTTAAAGGATTAGTCGCAAAAATAAGCACGCCGCATTTAGTCAGAGTGTTAGAGCCCATTACTTTTATGAATCGCAGTGGGCAAGCGGTATGGTCTCTTGCTCATTTTTATAAGATTTTACCACACGAAATTTTAGTGGTGCACGACGATTTAGATTTACCTGCAGGCAGTGCACGATTAAAACTGGATGGTGGCCACGGTGGCCATAATGGACTCAGAGATATTATTGCTCATCTTGGAACCAAAAATTTTTATCGGCTGCGGATTGGGATCGGTCACCCTGGTAACAAGGAAGAAGTGTTAGATTATGTCCTGCATCGTCCATCCTTAAGCGATAAAGAAAAAATTCTCACCGCCATTGATCATTCCTTGGATGTGATGTCGGATATTTTTCAAGGGAACACCGAAAAAGCAATGAACAAACTTCATACCATTACAAAATAGGTTCTTTTATGGGATTTAAATGCGGGATTGTCGGCTTACCGAACGTTGGAAAATCAACGCTGTTTAATGCGCTTACCAAAGCAGGCATTGCAGCCGCCAATTATCCTTTTTGCACCATTGAGCCTAATGTCGGGATCGTTAGCGTGCCTGATCCACGGCTTGATCAATTAGCCGAAATTGTGAAGCCACAAAAAACTATTCCCACTACCATGGAATTTGTCGATATTGCAGGGTTAGTCAAAGGCGCATCTAAAGGCGAAGGATTAGGCAATCAATTTTTAGCCAACATTCGCGAAACAGAAGCCATCGCGCACGTGGTGCGTTGTTTTGAAAACGATGATGTGGTGCATGTCAGTGGTCGCGTTAATCCTAAAGAAGATATCGAAACCATCAACACCGAGCTTATTTTAAGTGATCTGGAAACAATCGGTAAAGCCATTTATAAACTGCAAAAAATGACTAAAGCGGGCGATAAAACAGCCATTCACCAACATGATTTACTTATCAAATTGCAAGAGCATTTAAATAAAGCTCTCGTTGCACGTGCTTTTCCCGTCAGTGACGAAGACAAACCGTTTATACAAAGCATTCAATTACTCACCAGTAAACCAACGATGTATATCGCCAATGTGGATGATCAAGATTTTGCTAAAAATCCTTTTTTAAAGGTTGTTGAAGACATTGCAAAAGCAGAAAACAGCGTTGTGGTGGCAATTTGTGCCGCATTAGAAGCAGAAATTGTCGATTTAAATCCTGATGAAAAATTAGAATTTTTGGCGTCGATGAATTTAACCGAGCCCGGGCTGAATCGCGTGATCCGATCCGGACACTCCTTGCTCAATTTACAAACCTATTTTACCGCCGGGGAAAAGGAAGTGCGCGCTTGGACCATTCCTGTGGGAGCAACTGCCCCACAAGCTGCTGGAAAAATTCATTCGGATTTTGAAAAAGGTTTTATTCGAGCCGAAATTATTTCTTTCGATGATTTTATTCGTTATAAAGGCGAAGCGGGTGCCAAAGAAGCTGGTAAATGGCGGTTAGAAGGAAAGGAATATGTGGTTCAAGATGGGGATGTGATCCATTTTAGGTTTAATGTGTAGTGGAGCATAATAGTTAGAATAATAGTTATCTAACATATATTGCTGCCATAATTCCATTCCCTAACTCCTTTACCTAATTCCTTTCCCTAATTCCTTTACCTAATTCCTTTACTTAATTCCTTTTCTTGACAAGGTGATAACTTATAGTGACAATTCAAGGTTTCCCTTCTCTCAACTTCAACGGCTATGTAGCTCAGCTGGTTAGAGCGCGGCACTCATAATGCTGAGGTCGGTGGTTCGAGTCCACCCATAGCCACTAGATTTTGTGAGTTCTGGGATTCGCCCTTAACTTTTTGAATTAAAACAAAAATATACCCCCACGCCAATTGTGCCACGGCTTGTGACAGAATTTGAAAGTCAAAGCTCCCCTGAAGGAATCGACTTCAGCTGCTTCAGAGTTCTTCGACAGTACTTATAGACCGAACCAAAAATATGAGAGAGTCTTCGAATACCAATTTTAGCAGCCCCATCAGCTGCAGTGATGTTTTTTGCTAGATGAAATTGCTGTAAAAATTAAATCCTTTCGGAAAATTCATGTAGAGTTTGAAGTATTTTATCCAAATCGAAATTATTATAATCAGAATATCTCAAAGTTGGAAATAATTCAGGTAACATCTGATTATGTAATAATTGAATTTTTTGTGTTGTTAGTGGTCTATAATTTTTTTCCTGACTTTTTATTTTAGATCGAACTGTATCTAAAAAATCATCATCTTGCAGATTAATGATGTTTTTATCGAGGGCATACGCAATATCATAAAAATCTCGAATTGCAGTTTGCTGCCGACAAAAAGCGGCCCTTATTTTTTCTGCATACGCCTCTTTTTTTGAATAACATAAAACAGGAAAAGGACTAACAAGTTCTTCACTAGTAAATGGATTTAAGATTAAAGTTTTTGCAGCTTTACCGGATGCCAGGTCAAGTAAGCTGTCTCTTAAGCTAACTTCAAATTTAATATAACCAGCACTTTTTGTTACATATGATTCATAGCCCAATTCACCATTATATTGACGAGATTGGTCACTACTTTTCAAATCCATTGTTATATTAATCCCATCAACCTGATCAACAATCTGATGATAGATTTCCTTAACTGTTAAGCTCATTTCTCGTCTTTCATTTCTAGTTGTTTTCATAGGTATATCATACGAGAAATCTAGATCTTCACTTAGCCGATAGAAGTTACCATATACCTTAGCTAGCATTGTTCCCCCTTTAAAAATCAGGGGGCAAGAATTTTTATTGTATAAAGATGATAATATCATTGAGCAAAAATAATCCTTTTCAATCAGTTCTGATCGAAACCCAGTTGTTGCTGCAGTGTATTGAATAGCAGCAAGAAAGTCTTCTATTGTTTTATGAAAGTCCATTATCAATTATTCCCCATTTTTTGTTTGTTACACCTTTCATAGCATAACTCGGAATTAAGGGGATCCAGCCTTGCGTTTTATTTAATTTCGACAAGATAGGATTTGTCATTTTATTATCTATTCCCATTTTATCAAGAAAATAACCAACCCTTCTCATTGTATTTACATTAGAATAGCGACATACGACTTTAACCAGATTTTTGATAAAAATAGGGTCGTGAGAATATTTAATTATCCAATTATACGCTATAGGTAACGTATTAAAACGTGAGTAATCATAAATCGCATCCATGATTGTTCTCTCAAGGTTTGAAACGTAAACAATTTTCCCACTTGCTAGTTTTATTTTCTCTCTTGAGCCAATTCTAGTGGGTGAAATCTTTATGAGTTGAAATGTCATTTTGCCAATCTTGGTTAAACCTGACTTTTTGGTATTATAGACTGCAATAATATTTGGAATTTGCGTGTTAAACCCAAACTTTTGGAAAGCTAATGGTCCGCATATTTGATAATCTGCATTTAATAATTTCATCAATTCGTAAATCATTGTATATTCGTTAGGGGCCCAATGACCTCCGGGTGGTAATTTCTGTGGTACCAAATATGTTCCACGTTGCAAACGAATGATATAACCTTTACGTGACAACCGACTTAGTAATTCCTTTTCTTGTTTATTTGAGATACGCAATATAGTTTGCAGCTCACCCAGTCGAACTAACTCTCGATTCTTAAGTTGAATCCATGAGAAGAATTTCTCACCTAAATCGCCGAGGGTGGTTTTTTTTCGTTTCATAATAAATCATGATAATTGCATTTTAGGCAATTATCAAGAAACATTATACAATACGTTAAAAATGTAACACATTGAATTTTATATGATTTTTCTGATTCGATGTATTATTCACTGTGATTTATCTTTAATTAATTAAAGATTGCAAACGTGCATGACCCCGTAGTCACTCACAGGTTAGCACTTATTTGCTTTATTAGTTATTTTGTATGCAGTCGGGTAAGACGGTAAAGCAAACTCATTTTAAAAGACTGAGAACCACATTGTCAGGCCAAGGTTGGGTGCCTGCAGGGCTTGATGGCTTGGATTATAGCGAACCGCTATTGTTGAAATGTGCGGTGCCAAGAAGTATTTTCAGTCGTGGCTATCATATCGCTATTCCATCAAATAGAAGATCTGACTCTGGATTTGAACCTAAGGCCTACGCTATACTCGTTGGAAAGTTGGTTGAAATACCCCATAAGATACAGGCTGATTTGCTAATAATTGAAGGACTCACTGAAGCTGCTTTTTACCAGATCCAGTATTACCCTGAAATTATGGTTTATGCGGAAGTACCCAGGTTCAGTGCAATGTTTCAGGTGCAGAATTTTCATAGTCACTAACATGTGAAGAAATTTAGGTGTTAAATATGTTTTATATTAGATCTTTTAGAATTGGTGATGAAAAAGAAATATATCAATTGTTTTATGACACAGTTCGCAATGTGAATATCAAAGACTATAGTGCGGAACAGGTAGATATATGGGCCCCTGAAAAGGCTGATTTGGAAAAGTGGAGAAACTCACTTGATAAAAATCATACTCTAGTAGCTGTAAAAAAAGGAACTACTCAAATTATTGGTTTTTTTGATCTTACAGCTGAAGGATGTCTTGATCGAGGGTATGTACATAAAGATTATCAAGGTCAAGGGGTTGGACACTACTTACTTTTAGCTATGGAAGATAAGGGAAGAGAATTAGGTTTTAAAGAATTATTTTCAGATGTTTCAATTACTGCTATACCTTTTATGGAAAAGCATGGGTATGTGGTTGAAGAAAAACTAACTAAAATTGTTTCTGATGTTCAGTTTGTAAACTATCGAATGAGAAAAACTTTAAAATAAGTTAACGTATTGAAGCAAGATGAAGCATCAAGCTAAACAATGGAAAATAAGTCTTATTTTGGATGGAATAGATGTATCAGAGAATTTAGTAAATCAATTAAGGGTTGAATCAGAAGAAGGGGCGGCGAAAATATCAGAGTTCGCCCTTATTCCATTTGCCGGACCCATCTCAATCACTAAATGGATAGGTAAATCGGTTAAGATTTCATACCTTGGGGTTGATGTACCCGAAGTTTTATTTCAAGGGGTGGTGGATGAGCCAATCTATGATCCCATTACCAAAGTAACTGCCTTCACCTGCAGCGATCAGCTTCAAGAACGGATCCAATCGCAAAATAAAGCTGAGATAAACGTATGCCCCACAATGCGTGTAAATCAGCATAAGATCACAAAGCAAATGGCTATAAGATCACACGCATATTCACCTATTTGATATAAGCTGCTGCCCATCTTTACTTTGATGGCTGCAGCATGAAAGCACCTACACCAATTGATTTAGCACCTGAGGCGGTTGCCCAATTAAAGGAAAAAATTCGGGATAGTCAGATCGAGGAGCAAACTCAGGACCTGCTTCTTGGATTAATTGATTTTTGTTTATGGCTTCAAAAATCGTCAGGGTCAAGTATTCCCTTGACCCTAGTTGCTCGACCTTGATCCTTCTTCATTAAAATTATTTCATTTTTCTAAAAACGTTATGCTGATTCGTCAGGGCCAAGTAT
>JBIOEB010000091.1:0-8204 GCA_044445585.1 Candidatus Berkiellales bacterium | reverse complement strand
GTCATGATCCATCGCCACCTCCATCTCCTAGACTACAACAAATCTTTGCTAGTCCAAGCCTTAGCCCTAGTAGCCCTAGTCTATTGCCCCAATTTAATGAACGACGTGCAATGGCCGAAGGGTATGGACATGATGAACGTGATGAACGTGATGAACGTGATGAACGCGATGAACGTGATGAACGTGATGAACGTGATGAACGTGATGAACGTGATGAACGTGATGAACGTGATGAACGTGATGAACGTGATAAACATGATGAACGTGATAAACATGATGAACCAAAAGTTAAAAAACGCACCAAGAGTAGTAGAGTAACCACTGGGTCAAGAAGACAAGGTAAGCATTAACTTGAGATGAGCGTCACATCAAACCGATGACTCCTCCCTCTAAACTCTAATTGGGGCTTTGCCACTAACGGCGGTGCATAATTCGGCCTTTTCACCACCACCCGTTTTTTTGCCACATGCAAGGCAAGGCCCACCAACTCAGCAGCATCCTCATCGTGCCCTACGATCCCCTGCAACCATTGCATTTCTTTTTTAACCAGCGCTGATTTTACTCTGGGTTCAAACATCGGATCGCAATAAATAACATCAGGCGGCTCAAGAAAACGATTTTCTTTTAAATAAGCAATGGCACAGGTTTGCAGTAATGTCATTCGTTCAATAATATGAGCAATTTGAGGATCGGCTAATCCGCGTTGTAACCCTTCTTGCAATAAGGCGCCAATAGTAGGGTTTCGCTCAAACAAAGTGACATGACAACCCAGCTTAGCTAATAAAAAACTTTCGTTGCCAAACCCGGCCGTGGTATCAAACACATGCAAAATAGGATCTTTTTTCCAACCCACCGCTTTAGCAATCAGTTCGTTTCTGCCTTGCAAATGTTGTTGACGATAACGAATTTTGCCTTGATTAAAATTAACGCAAATGGGGCGCCATCTTTTTTGGCTTATTTTTAGGTTTATAACATCTGCCATTGATTATAAGACTCAATACCAATAACGATGATAAAAAAGGTGATGGTTAACAGCAGCAGAAATTTTCCGCCGATAATTTGTAAATTGCTGGGTAAAGTAAGTCGGTAACGTGCAGACCACACCATCGACGCCGGTAACACGCCAAGCAACAATGCGACAAAAAATCCTGCCAAGCTTAGAATAATGGTAAAACCGTGCGGATAAAAAAGAATAAAAACAAGCGGTGGGACAAACGCAATAAAAATTAAGATCAATTTACCTTTGATGTTTTTATGAATATCGAGACCATCGGCCAAGAAATCAATTAAGGATAAACACAAGCCTAAAAAAGAAGCCGTTAGGGCAAAGATTGAAAAATAAGACGATGCACGAGAAATCCAAACGTTATGTAACAAATGTTGCAATGCTAATGGTACGTCGGTGACAGGATGACCATGTTGTTGAATTTCAACTAACCCTGGCATGCCATGCATGGGGATAATGCCAACAATGGCAAATTCCCAACTCACATAAACCAATAATGGGATGAGGGATCCGCCCAGTACCACCCAAACCAATTGACGACCACTGCCGCGCAAATATTCTGTCAGCGAGGGAATGACAATCGCAGAGCCAAAAGCGGTAATAATAATGGGGATAGGCCTTAAATCAAAAACAGTGGGTTGAGAAAATAACAAGCTGCTTTCAACATGTGGCAAAGTCGTAAAAACTAAAGATATAAAAATACTGATCAGACCAATCAATAAAAGGCGATTGACCCAATCAATAACAAAGGTGCCCATTAAAATGACAATGATGATAATAAATGTCATTAGCATGGCGCCGTTAAACGGCGCAAGATGGAAATAAGATAATTCCTGATGGATCCAAGCTCCTGCGCCAGCAAGATGTGCCGCAACGAGCGCATAAAGTAAACTTAAATACACACACCACGTAAAATATTTACCCCAAGGGCCCAGCGTTTTTTCTGCCATGGAAATTAAATTGGTCCCACGGCCTACCGCTAAATTTGCTTCTAACACATAAAGCGCACCCAGTGTCATAAAGCACCAGCAAACAAAAAAGAAAAGCGCAGTATAAGTAAAGCCCAAATGTGCTGTGGCTACCGGGAGCGCCAAAATGGCCGCGCCAATCGCAGTGCTTGCAATTAAACCAACACCGCCGATCGCATTTCTAAGAGGCATAACGAAACCTACTTTTGTTCTGATTTTTCCGATGAAGTATCAAATAAAGCGTGGACAAAATCTTTTGCCACAAAGGGACGAAGATCATCTAGTTTTTCACCCACACCAATATAGCGAATGGGTAACTGTAACTTATTGGCAATGGCAAAAATGATCCCGCCTTTTGCCGTGCCATCTAATTTCGTGAGAGTGATCCCAGTGACGCCCAACGCTTCATGAAAAGTTTGCGCTTGTAAAAGCGCATTTTGCCCGGTGGTAGCATCTAACACCAACATGATTTCATGAGGTGCATTGGGGTCTAATTTTTGAATTACTTTTTTTACTTTTTTTAATTCATCCATTAAATTTTCACGCGTGTGCAGTCGCCCGGCAGTATCGGCAATCAAAATATCAATCGCTTTTGCTTTTGCCGATTGAAAGGCATCGAAAATAACCGAAGCGCTATCGGCGCCGGTGTGTTGTGAGGTTACCGGAATTTGATTGCGATCGCCCCAAATTTGCAGTTGCTCAATCGCGGCAGCGCGAAAAGTATCTCCTGCTGCCAGCAGAACACGCTTGCCAGCAGTTTGATAAATTTTGGCGAGTTTACCGATGGTAGTGGTTTTGCCTGCACCATTCACCCCAATCATTAAAATCACAAAAGGCGACGTATTAGGCGCTAAAGTTAAAGGTTTTTCACACGGAAGCAGCATTTGAGTAAGCGCTTGTTGCAATGCTTGATAAACAGAAGCAGGATCGTTTAATTCCTTACGTGAAATGCCTTGAGTCAGTGTTTGAATAATATATTTGGTAGCGTCAACGCCAACATCGGCAGTTAATAATAAGGTTTCGATATTATCAAGCAATTCTTGATCGATAGCTTTTTTGCCAAGGAACAGCGTGGCTAGGCCTTCGCTAAAATTGGAACGTGTGCGTGTTAAGGAATTTTTTAAGCGAGCATACCATGACGTTGTTGCGGGCGCTGGATCAGGGTTGGTGATCGATGACTTATCTTGAGTATTTGAAGGATCTTTAGGGGGATCTTTAGGCGAATTCCCATTATCTTTTTTGCCGCGAAAAAACTTAAGCATTGATTGTCCTATGGATAATCCAACAAAATAAGGTATCCTAACAGAGATAAGGGATTGGTAAATACTTTGGAGTAGTTTATCTTATGATGAAATGGATTACAAGAATAACTAACTTAACTTTTTGCCTTGCATTAAGTTGGAATTTACAAGGTAGCCCCATGGAAAAACCCATAACAAAAGAACACCAGTTAGATAATGGCCTTAAGATTGTGGTGCGTGAAGATCACCGCGCTCCAGTGGTGGTCTCGCAAATTTGGTACAAAGTGGGCTCCGCGGATGAGTATCGATGGATCACAGGAATTTCTCACGCTCTAGAGCACATGATGTTTCATGGAACACCGAGTTTACCCAAGGATGGCTTTGCTGAACTGATTTCTCGCTTTGGTGGTCGTAATAATGCCTTTACGGCAGAAGATTTTACCGCTTACTACGAAGAATTGGATGCTGCCAATCTTGCCATCAGTTTCGAAGCAGAAGCGGATCGCATGTCAAATCTTTCTTTACCCGCCGAGGCTTTTGCCAAAGAAATTCAAGTCGTGATCGAAGAGCGGCGTTTGCGCACCGACGACAACCCCCAAAGTGTGACTTGGGAACGTTTTATGGCGGTGGCGAATCCGATGGGGCCTTATCATCATCCCGTGATTGGTTGGCAAGTCGATTTGGATGCTATGCGAGTAGACGATTTACGCGAGTGGTACCACAAATGGTATGCTCCGAATAATGCCATCATCGTTGTGGTAGGTAATGTTAAACCCGAAGAAGTCTTTCAATTAGCGCAAAAATATTTTGGAAATATTCCTTCCAGGCAGCTGCCTTGGGTTCGATCGCAAAAAGAAATTGAGCCTTTAGGCGAAAGGCGAGTTAAAGTCCATCTGTCGGCAAATGTACCTTATGCGATTTGGGGGTTTGATGTGCCTTCGTTAAAAACGGCTGAAAATCCCACGGAATGTTATGCCTTGGCGGTGGCCAGTGCCTTGTTAGATGGCGGCGAAAGTTCACGCTTTTCGCGCGAATTGATCCGCGGCCATGAAATCGCAGCTTCCGCGAATACTTATTACGATCCTTTTAAGCGCTATGGGACGCAATTTGTCTTAAGTGGTATACCCGCTCATAATCATACGATTGCAGAACTTGAAGAAAAGGTAATGGTGCAAATTGAAAAATTGAAAACCGAGATAATTCCAGATGTAGAATTACAGAAAGTCAAAACGCAATTATTCGCACAAGTGGTATTTGATAAAGACTCGATGTCGGATCAAGCAACCATGTTGGGTTTGCTCGAAAGTGTTGGTTTACCTTGGCAATTATTGGATGAATTCCCCGAAAAAGTTCAAGCGATTACTGCAAATGATGTGCAAATGGCTGCCAAAAAGTATTTTCAAACTAAGCACTTAACGGCTGCAGAGTTAGTGCCTGAAAAAATAACTGGATAGGGAAATCCTATGGATATTAAAATACTTGCAAAAAAGCAATATAGGCTATGGCTACTGTTGTTTATCGGCCTGTTAGTCATTGCCACCATACTCATGATTAATAAAGAGAGTCATGCTCCATTACCTACTCCACGAGGAGAACTCGTTAAAATGATTGGTACTAAGGGAAAATCCCCAGAATCACTTGCTTCTTATAAAACGGTCACTGGGATCCTCAATATTCAACATTGGGTGACTGACCAAGGGGTACGCGTTTATTTTGTTCCTGTTACGACTTTCCCCATGGTGGATATTCAAATTACTTTTGATGCTGGTGCGGCACGCGATGGCAATAAAGGAGGCATGGCGTATCTGACCAATTTATTGCTTGCCGATGGCACCAAAGAAATAAGCCCCGATCAAGTAGCACTTAGCTTTGAAAATGTCGGCGCGCAATATCATTCACAATCGCTGCGTGATATGTCCATTATAAATTTGCGAAGTTTATCTTCTGCTTCTGAATTGACGACAGCGCTTAAAACCTTAAGTGCAATCATTAGCCAACCTGCGTTTTCTGAAGGTGGTTTTAAACGCGAACAACAAAACATGCTCAGTACTTTGCAACAAGAGGGGCAGATGCCGCAAAAAGTGGCCAGTCGCGCCTTTTTTACCGAATTATATGGCAAGGGGCCTTATGCCAACTGGCAGTTGGGCGATGAAGCGTCAGTGAAAGCCTTAACGATTAACGATGTAAAAGAATTTCATCAAAAATATTATGTGACCAAAAACATGGTAGTGACCGTTGTGGGAAATTTAACTGCTGATGATGCGAATGCTTTGGTTCAAGCGTTAAGCGAACACTTACCGGTAGGGGAAAAGGCTCCGCTTTTACCTAAAGTGGCCGATTTAACTGAAAAACAAATAAAGAAAATTTCTTTTCCTTCACAGCAAACGCACATTTTGCTAGGTGAGCCCGTGTTGAGTCAAGGCGATCCGGATTATTATCCGCTCACAGTTGGCAATCATATTTTAGGTGGCAATGGTTCTGTCACGCAGCTTTATAATATTGTGCGAAGTCAGCATGGGTTAGCGTATTCTATTGATAGCTACTTTTTACCTTTCCGTGATAAAGGCCCTTTTGTGATAAGTTGTCAAACGCGAAACGATAAAGCAGAAGAAGCGTTGAAATTGCTAGAAGGAACATTCACTGATTTTGTTGCAAAGGGACCAACGGAAGATGAATTGGCTCAAGCAAAACAAAATTTGTTAGGTGGATATGCTTTGCAATTTGATAGTAATGTCGCTATTAGTCAACAAGTGGCATTATTAGGATTTTATGATTTGCCTTTGACTTTTTTTAACGATTTTAAACCGGCGGTTGAAAAATTAACCGTCGAAGATATTAAAAAGGCTTATCAAAAAAGAGTTTCACCCAATCATTATGCTATTGTGATGGTGGGTGGCAAAGCCACGCCCGGTGGTCCACTAGAAGATATTAAAACACCGCATCATGATGTCCATAGTGGCCCAGGGGGTTCGCAAAGTTGAGTGATGCCAGGAAAAATTCGGATCATTGGTGGAAAGTGGCGTGGCCGGCAACTTAAGGTAATTGCAGCTTCCGCCTTGCGACCAACACCCGATAGGATCCGCGAAACATTATTTAATTGGTTGGCAACGCAAATTGTCGATGCACGTTGTTTAGATCTGTTTGCGGGCACAGGGGCATTAGGTTTCGAATCACTTTCTCGTGGTGCCAAGCAGGTTGTTTTTGTTGAAAGTCATTTACCCGCAGTGAACATGTTAAAAAGCACTATCGAAAATTTGGGTGTCCAAAATGCATGCGAAGTGATCTTCAGCGATGCGGTAAAATGGCTACAACAAACACCCGATACACCCTATGATGTTATTTTTTTAGATCCGCCATTTTCTTCTCCTTTATTGCAACAATGTTTGCCCTTACTTGAAAGTCGAGTTGGGCCACATACGTTAATTTACATTGAGGCGCGGAATGTGTTAAATCACAATACTTTACCGACACATTGGCAAATATTAAAACAAAAAACCGCCGGCGAAGTTGCCTACCATTTAGTACAAGGTAGCGCAAAATGAAGATCTATTTAGTGGGCGGTGCGGTTCGTGATGAACTTTTAGGGCAACCTATTTCTGAGCGTGACTATGTTGTGATTGGCGCAAAGCCAACAGATCTTTTAGCGCAAGGTTTTATTCCGGTAGGGAAATCTTTCCCCGTTTTTTTACATCCCCAAACCAAAGAAGAATATGCATTAGCCCGCACCGAGCGAAAAGTAGCGGGGGGGTATCATGGTTTTGAATTTGATACGTCAATGACAGTCACATTGGAAGAAGACTTAGCTCGACGTGATTTAACCATTAATGCCATGGCAAAGAGCGAGCAAGGTGACATTATCGATCCTTATGGCGGACAAAAAGATTTAAAAAATCGTATTTTACGGCATGTTTCACCTGCCTTTGTGGAAGATCCGGTGCGCGTCCTTCGTGTGGCACGCTTTGCTGCGCGCTATGCTAGCGTGGGATTTAAAGTGGTCCCGGAAACGTTAGCGTTAATGCAACAAATGGTGATCAAAGGCGAATTAGATTATCTTGTTCCAGAGCGGATCTGGAAAGAAATGAGTCGTGCCTTAACCGAAGAAACACCGGTGGCGTTTATTCAAACGTTACGTCAATGCCATGCTTTGAAAATCATTTTGCCTGAAATTGATAGATTATATGGTATTCCCCAATCAGAAAAATCTCATCCCGAAAAAGATACTGGCATTCATATTGAATTAGTTTTGCAGCAAGCAACACGCCTGAGTAAGGATCCCGAAGTGCGTTTTGCCGCTTTAATGCATGATGTGGGCAAAGGCATAACGCCGCCCGCCGAGTGGCCAAAGCATCGAGATCATGAAGCCAGCGGCGAACAAATCGCAAGAGCATTGTGCGAGCGCTTGCGCGTGCCGAATGATTTTCAACAATTAGCACAAATGGTCGCAAAGTATCATGGTGCTTGTCATGATGCGATGAATAAAAATGCTGAAGCCATTTTGCAATTGTTAGAAAAGTGTGATGCTTTTAGGCGAAGAGATCGATTTTTGCAATTTTTAGTGGCATGCGAAGCGGATTTTCGTGGGCGCCCAGGTTATGAAACGGCGGATTATCCTGTCTCGAATAGGTGGCTTGCAGCGTTGCAAGCGGCTGAGCAAGTTGATGTCAGATCGGTTATTGCGAATTTGTCCCAAGCCAAACCTTCTGGCGAAGAAGTGAAAAACGCGATTTATCAAGCACGTATTAAAGCGATCGAGAACATAAGCGGTTCTGCTTTTCCTCCTTCAGCAACCCCCATCGGGTAAAGAACTTCAAGTGCAACTAGCATATACACTGAAATATCCGTTCTTTTTTCAAGTGGTTATGACTTTAATTGAACCTTTTAAACAAAAAAAGAGCCTAATTTATAGATCAAAAATACGAAAAAAAGGAGGATCTATGAAAAGGTTTCTGTTGTTAATCATATTGTTAATGTCTTGGATCAGTGTAGGAT
>JBIOEB010000090.1:0-8320 GCA_044445585.1 Candidatus Berkiellales bacterium | reverse complement strand
ATTCTATACATTGCTGCGATCAGAATTTAAAAAATTCATTAATGAGGAAAGTGATAACAAAGTAAAATCTAATACGTCTTTTAAGGATTTAAAAAATTTTTTAGAATCGAAATAATATTAGCATTTAAATCTTATAATTTGCACGGGACGGCACAGAGGCCGTCCCCTACAAAACATTTAGTAATGACACTGCCACCTACACCTTACAACTACCTATGCACCAATTAAGTTTTTTCTTAAAAGCCTACTTAGCGCACTGCCAATGAAGAATGAAGTACTGGAGATCAATTTTTTTGTTGTGCCAACAACAAAAAAATTTGTTCCCCAGTAGTTCCCGCGATAGCGAAGATTTAGCGGCACAGCAGAAGCTACAGCCTTAAAGATTTTGGGACGACACAGTAGCCTTCCTCGCCCTTTAGAAATCAAAACTTTTCTAGCCAAACGCATTAATCCCAGTAATATGCCTTCCCACAATTAAATGGTGGATATTATCGGTACCTTCATACGTCATCACTGACTCTAAATTACTCATATGACGACAGACATGATATTCAAGACTAATTCCATTCGCACCCAAAATATTGCGAGCTTTTCGGGCAATCTTTATCGCTTCGCGGCAAGCATTCATTTTGGCTAATGAAATCATCACGTAACTGGCGCGATTTTGATCATGCAAACGGCCCAGTTGCAAATTTAATGTTTGCGCTTTAACAATTTCGGCCAACATATCTACCAAGTCGGCTTGAATTAACTGAAAACTTGCAATGGGTTTACCAAATTGAATGCGCTCTTTAGCATATTGTAAAGCAATATCATAACACGCCATGGCTGCCCCGATGGCGCCAAATGCAATACCATAACGTGCTTTAGTCAAACACGCTAACGCACAAACAAGACCATCTTCCGTTTTGGGAAGAAGATTGTCATCTGGAACAAAACAATCTTGCAAAACAATTTCTCCGGTAACTGAAGCACGTAATGAAAGTTTTTGCTTAATCTCATGGGTTGAAAAACCGGCGAAAATTTTCTCAACAATAAAGCCACGTACGATCCCTTTTTCATCTTTAGCCCAAATGATCGCCAAATCAGCAATCGTCGCATTGGTGATCCACATTTTTGATCCATTTAAACGCCAACCGCCGGCGACTTTAGTCGCTGTTGTTTTCATACTGTCAGGATCAGAGCCGCTATCTGGCTCAGTCAACCCAAAGCAACCAATCAATTCACCCTGTGCCATTTTAGGCAGAAAACGATTTTTTTGATTTTCTGATCCATAAGCAAAAATAGGATACATCCCTAAAGAACTTTGCACAGATACAAAACTGCGTAATGCCGAATCGCCTCGTTCTAATTCTTGACAAACTAGCCCATAGGCAACTTGGTTCATGCCAGCCCCACCCATGTTTTCGGGTAAAGTCATGCCGAACAATCCAAGGGCTGCCATTTTTTTGATTAAATTAACCGGGAAATAGGCTTTTTCGTAACAATCGGCAATAATGGGGAGTACTTCGGTGTCAACAAAGCGCGAGACGGTATCGCGTGCTAATTTTTCATCGGCAGTGAATTGATCCTCTAAGCAAAATAAATCGTCCATGATAGTCCTTTGCTATTTTTATCGTGCCGCTTTTTCAATACTACTTCGCATTGCAGAAATGGTGGCCGCATAATCTTTACTTTGAAAAATAGCCGATCCAGCAACAAAAATATCTGCGCCGGCCGCGGCAACTTCGCCAATATTGTCTACTTTAATGCCACCATCTACCTCTAAACGGATAACACGCCCACTGTGATCAATGATTTTACGTACTTCCCGTATTTTGTTTAATGCGCTCGGAATAAATTGTTGGCCACCAAATCCCGGATTCACTGACATTAACAAAATTAAATCTATTTTATCTAACACATAAGGCAACATGGATAAAGGTGTGGCTGGGTTAAAAACTAATCCGGGTTTACACCCTCCTTCACGGATCAGTTGTAAACTACGATCAACATGAATGCTGGCTTCTGGGTGGAAGGTGATATACGTCGCTCCCGCTTGTGCAAACATCGAAATTAAACTATCGACTGGTTTCACCATCAAATGAACATCTATCGGAGCGGTGATCCCATATTTTCTTAACGCTTCACAAATTAAAGGACCGATCGTTAAATTGGGAACATAGTGATTATCCATTACATCAAAATGGATAATATCGGCACCTGCTGCTAACACTGCCTCAACTTCACTTCCTAATCGTGCAAAATCTGCCGATAAAATAGAAGGCGCGATGGCATAACGAGGGAGGGTTTTCATAAGTAAAATCCTGATTAAAGAAAGTACTTTACCTTAGGGTTATTTAGGAAACCAGACCCCGAAGCTAATCATCGCTAAGTTCACCCCGCTGTTAGGGCGCTTAATGGAAGCATTTGAATAATGGTAAGCACGTAACGCTAAATCATACTGTTGTTTGTTACCAAAGCGCATCCCCATGCCTATTTTGTCTTCAAACTGGAAATGTAATGAAAGGATCCGACCTTGGATTTCGGTTTGAGACAACCAAGATAACCCCACCCCTAGTTCGGTATAAGGCATTGCTTTAAGTCCGGGAAGCGGTTCCTGTCGTTGCCAACGAAGCATTGGGCCAATTGTTGCAGCATGTAAAGCGATTGGTCTTTCGGGGGCTAATTCTGGGCGAACAGGGCCATTCCAAACGGCATAACTACTTTCCAAAACACCATGTAATCCCCACAATTCATGTTTACGCCAAATGCTTCCAAAATCCCACGATGCTGAAAATCGATAAGGAACAATATCAAGAACACCTTGGCCGCTACTAAAGGCTAGTCCTAAATTACCGTTGGCAGAAAAGCTCATGAACAATAAAAATATAAAATAAAATAAAGTTTTTCTTATGACTAATAACACCTTGTTCCTCATCCTTAAGATCGAAGGGCAATATCATTAGTCTAGTAGCTGATGTTGAGTTTACCATTTGTCGTAGAATGCACTTTTTAGGTAATTTTATTTGAGGTAAAGTAAGAATACTTTGAAAAATCAATATTTACTCAATCCACTTTGCTTGTAGGGGGACCTCTGTGCCGTCCCGTCAGGCGCCGTAGGGGACGGCCTCTGTGCCGTCCCGTCCTGAGCCCCCAGAGTGTCACTTATACAAAGCAAAGTGGTAAGAGTATATGACAAGCAAAACAGCTTATGTTACTATTCCAGCCTTTCTCGAATAACTAAGTTATTAATCACAACAGCTGCAACGCAAAAGCAAAAGGGAGATTATCATGCCAAGAGCTCGAAGAAACGATAAACGGGAGCGCTTAGTTCAAGCCGCTGATAAATTGATCTATGAGCAAACCTTTCATACCACCACGCTTGCTGATATTGCAAAGTTAGCCGATGTACCGCTTGGTAACGTTTATTATTATTTTAAAACCAAAGAAGCCATTATGGATGCTGTACTGCAAAAACGTGCTAATGAATGGCGTGGCCTCTTCCAAGAATGGGAACAAATTCCAGATATCAAGCAACGATTAAAAGCTTTGCTCGATTACAATGCCACACAATCAGAAACTTTTGCTCGCTTTGGATGCGTCATTGGAAGTCTTTGCCAAGAATTAGGCAAACAAGGTGGGATCCTCGCCAACGCCGCAGCAAAATTGATGGGCGATATTCTCAAATGGACTGAAGCGCAATTTGTTGAAATGGGTAAAGGCGAGCGCGCATCGCAATTGGCGACTTATTTTCTTTCTGGGATCCAAGGCATGAATTTGCTGACGCTCACTTTTAAAGAGCCACAATTTATGACACGTCAAAGTCAATGTTTAAAAGATTGGTTGGCGACGGTTTAATATTTTTTTGATTCGACCCTTTCTTTCACCTGGATGCCGCGGACATGCCGCGGCCATTTTTTCACAATGACATTCAAAACCCAAAGCTTACCTCCTGAAATTCTCCATATCGTTCGCGGCAAAGGAACAGAACATCCCTTTTCTGGTGAATACAACGAATTAGATCAACCGGGCACTTATTTATGTCGGCAATGTGGTCTAGCGCTATTTCGTGGACAAAGCAAATTTTCTTCAAGTTGCGGTTGGCCAAGTTTTGACGAAGAAATCAATCACAACGTTTTAAAAGAGCCTGATCCTGATGGACACCGCACCGAAATTTTATGTCAACGTTGTCGTGCCCATCTTGGACATGTATTTACCGGTGAACATCTTACAACACAAAATACTCGCCATTGTGTGAATTCCTTGAGCCTGGATTTTGTTGCCAACACTGAGGTTGCAGATTCCGAAGAAGCCATCTTAGCTGCCGGCTGCTTTTGGGGGGTAGAATATTATTTTAAAAAATTGCCGGGTGTGTTAAAAGTCGAAGTGGGTTATACGGGTGGACAGTTAAAAAATCCTTCCTACAAACAAGTTTGCCAAGGGAATACTGGGCATTTTGAAGCCGTGCGCGTTTTGTATGATCCTAAAAAAATTAATTTTGAAAAAATTGCGAAATTCTTTTTCGAAATCCATGATCCTACGCAAGCAAATGGCCAAGGCCCTGATTTAGGCGAGCAATATCTCAGTGTTGTGTTTTATTACGATGAAGATCAGAAAAAGATAGCAGAATCTTTAATCCATCAATTAACCCAACAAGGGCTTCACGTTGCAACGCAATTATTAGCCGTGAGCCCTTTTTGGCGTGCTGAAGAATTTCATCAAGATTATTATGACAAAACAGGTAAATATCCTTATTGTCACCATTATGTTAAACGTTTTATATAATCTATCGTGTTGACCTACACGAAATTCCATCTTAATTGCATTGAACCAATTGTAGCATCCCGTAATCAAACCTCTAGAAATAAAGAGGGAAAATTCAATGATACCCGGTGCAACTCAAGGTTCAAATCAAGATTATCAATCCATCACAAAAGAGGATTTTCTCAAAAAATTCCCACCCGATCATTTATTTCGATTTTTCGTTGATGGCACACGACAACATTTAGGCTGGCGCGCTTTTGAAATGAATGAAAAAGGATACTTACAAGGCATGTATTATTCCTTTATCAAGGAAATCATGAACAATGAACCACTCTCGGTAGAAACAATATTAAGCGTTCATGCTGATTGCCTCCAAGGGGTAAGAGATACGAGTTACCAAACTGAAGAAAAAACTAAACACTTTAGAAGTGGTAAAGAAGTCATGGAATTTGGACTTACCCTGGGGCGGAATTTATCTTCAGCGGGTTTAAAAGAATTGAGAGAATTTATTAAAAAAAGGAGCGATCTCTATTCATTAAAAGTTGAGAAGGATGCAAACGGCAATAAAAGATATAAATTAGTCTGTACCGCTAAAGATCCCAAACAAGAAGTCAAAGCAATTCTTGAAGACTATCATGATGAGTTAGGTCAGGCTAAAACCAATTCAGAAAAAGTGCAAGCGATCGTCAAAATGATCACACTCTTAGAAAGAGCCCATCCTTTCAACGATGCAAATTGTCGTTCCTTTTGCATGATTATTCTTCTATTAGAACTTTTGAAAGCAAAAATACTACCACCCATTTTGGATAACCCTAATCAATTTGATGGTTATACCATAGAGCAAATGTGCCAAAAAGTCCAAGAAGGCAGCCAAAGAACGAGGGAGATTATAGAAACCGGGGCAATGCAAACTCCCTTTAAAGTGGGTGTTATTTCTACTCCTTCTGGTTATAGGCTCCCAGAGGATGTAAAAGATTTAACTAATTTAGATAAAACTCAAATGACGGAACTTCCTGATCCACGATCGATTGTTCCCTCCGATGCAGATAAAACAGATAATTTCGTTCTTCATGCGCTTTTTTTTGAAGCCTTCGATAAAAATAAATTACCAGAAAATGAGCAAATAAGCGCTTATCGAAAACAATATAATGCGCAAAAAATAGATTTTATCCAACGTTTTTGCGCGAGTGATATAACAGCAGTGCAGGATTTTTTTAATTTAGCTGCCTTTGGCTGCTCTAGTATGATCAAGGAACTTGTAAAAACCACCTTACCTGATGAAATGATCGAAGCCGTTGCTCATGGACTGATGATTGCTAAAGAAAATCATCGTGATAGTATTTCTAAAGATTTGGAACAAGTACTGCTGCAGAGATTAGTTACCTTATATAAAAACGACAACCCCGATACGGCATTTTTGCTGCTTGGGATTATATATAAAAAAGACAAATCCTATTGTGAAGATTTATTGCAAAAAATTGTCGCCCAAATAGGAATGGAAAACCTGCCATCGGAAGTAAAATTTGTTGCTCAAGTATTAGCAGCCCACAAACAACTCAAAGATCAAATTGAACAGCAATTATCACACACCCCCATGGCAATGGGTCAAGATCCACATTTATTAAGAGAAAAAACACGATCTGAAGCTAAAATGACCGAAGCCACTAAGTCTAAGGATGAAGTATTAGACGCTTTTATCAACGCAAAACACAAAAAATTAAGGGAAAAATCAGATGCAATTAACCAAAAAGCAAAGAAGGAAAAATCAAAAGACAACTTTTACGCCATTTTTGCCACCTTATCTGAAGAAAAACAAGCCGAACCACTTAAACGAAAGAAACAGGATAGTCGAAGTGATTAAAGCGAGATAAGTGTATATATCCATTACACTCCAAGATACGACTAATTAAAACGTAGGGTGGCCTATAGGTGACTAGGCGTAAAACCACCATGGATCCCGGATATTTTGCTACGCAAAATTCCGGGAAGACGCGTTGTTTAGAATTCGTAAGGATATCTCAGTGTATTTACATTCAGACAAAAGTTGCCTTTTTCATTCTCAACCAACAATGGCTTTATTGAAGTAGCCCTTCAAAATCCTTATAATGACCCAATGACAATGAGCGCCCCCGACATCGTAAAACAACTCAGAGAGCATTACCCCGTTAAGGAGCTCTATCGCTTTTTTTATCGTTTTTTTGCTGGAAGTGAGCGCTTTTATAGCGGTTGGCAAACTGGAGAGCTAACCGAGCCTGGGTTTTTAAGAGCGTGTTTATTTACCTTTTTTAATGAACTAAATTTTCTGCATGAAGATCTCTCACCCGAAGTGATCGATCGTATTCACCACAATGCGATCTCCGGCGTTTTAAAAACCAATTACTCCCCTGATGATTTTGAAAATAACCAAACCTCTTTCAGAGAACCTTCCTGCCATGTCCAATTTGGATTGATCCCCAAACAAAACCTTTCTGAAAAAGGTTTAAAAGAGCTCTTACAAGAGATCCCCAATAAAGATGGCTACACCCTTAAACAGGAGGAAGATAGATTTTTTTTGGTTTGTTTATCACATAAAGTAAAAAAACGAGTGGCTCATATTGTTGCCAAGTATCATGTCAAAATGAAAAAAGCAGCTACTGACGATGAAAAATATGCCATCATTTGCAAAATGGTGAGCCGGCTTGAACGTCACCACCCTTTTAAAGATGGGAATTGTCGTAGCATTTGTATTATTATTTTACTTCGTGAATTAATTCGAAATGGCATGTTGCCCACCATCATGGATGATCCCAATCAATTTGATGGCTATGCTCAAGAACAATTAATTGAAAAAATTAAAATCGGGCAAAAACGCTTTCAGGAACTATTATTTTTTCATAAACTATCTACCCCCTTTCAATCGCAAGATCAAAGCGAATATAATCCCGATGGCACAGCATTCAATGGTGTTCCAGACGATGAAAATGGATCACTTATTTATCAATTAATTGTAGAAAGCGCATTTAGGCAATTAGATCAACAACTGGTTGATCGCATAAAGGAAAGTTTTCCTAACGATTTAATCAAAACACTTGCTGATCTAGGCGTTCCGGCCAGTAGTAAGTTAATAAGTGTGGCACTTTATTTTGGCGCAGATTATGCCATTGATGTGTTATTGGAGTTAATGCGACAATCCAAAACTAAACTGAGTGATTGGCAGTTTGAACTAGAAGGGCGCTTCTATTCTCCCATTGCTTTTTGCTTAAAAATAGGCAGACCCACGTTCGCTCAAAAACTAATCACGCTTATGGCAGAAGAAGAATCTGATTTAATGGAATGTTTCGCTCAGGATGTTGCACTCGCATCAAAAAATGAAGAGCCCGTTGAGCCTTTGCTTCATTTATTTAATAAAGGTGCTTCAACCCAACCCCTGCCCAGCACTTCAAGTAAATTCATTTCTGCATCAAACGCCGATAAACAATTCGTTCGCACTCTTTCTGCGGTATATACCGCTCGCAGTTGAAGATGCGATTTTTTCGAATTCAAACACGAGCGGTATATCTTGTTTGTATGCTGCGCGCGGAATGAATCCGCGCTT
>JBIOEB010000089.1:0-8366 GCA_044445585.1 Candidatus Berkiellales bacterium | reverse complement strand
TGCATACGAATTACTTTCATGTAGAACTTTCCCTATGATTTTCAGAACTTACCGATGGTTCGCGAAAAAAATCACAAACTATAATACATCTCAAACTCAATCGGATGTGTTGTCATATGCAACTTTTGAATTTCCCTTTTTTTAACCGAAATATAATTATCGATTAATTCATCAGAAAATACGCCGCCTTCTTTTAAGAAAGCGCGATCTTGACTTAACGCTTTTAACGCATCCTGCAATGTTTCTGCCACGGTACCTAATTCAGCGCTTTCCTCTGGTGTAAGTTCATAAAGATCTTTATCCATGGGTTTTCCTGGGTGAATTTTTTGACGAATGCCATCCAGGCCTGCCATCATCATTGCCGTAAAAGAAAGATAAGGATTGGTTGCGCCATCTGGGAAGCGCACTTCGATTCTTTTGCCTTTAGCTGAAGGCGTATAAGGCAATCGGATGGCAGCTGAGCGATTATGCGAGGAATACGCTAAAAACACCGGTGCTTCAAAGCCAGGAACTAATCGCTTGTAACTGTTAGTGGGTACTGTTGGTGAAAGCATTCAAAGCTTTCGCATGTTTGATAATGCCACCAATATAATAAAGTGCAAGTTCTGATAATCCGCCATAACCATCGCCCGCAAATAAATTGCTGCCATGTTTAAATAATGATTGATGACAATGCATACCACTGCCATTATCTCCCACTAAGGGTTTGGGCATAAAGGTCGCGGTTTTGCCATAAGCGTGAGCAACATTATGGACCACATATTTTAAAATTTGCAGCTCATCTGCTTTACGCACTAGTGTGCGAAAACGCGTGCCGATTTCATTTTGATTACACGTCGCCACTTCATGATGATGCGTTTCGACTTCAAGCCCCATTTTTTCTAAGGTTTGACACATCATCGAGCGCAGATCTTGCGCCGAATCTACGGGTGGAACAGGGAAATAACCCCCCTTCACTAACGGCCGATGGCCCATATTGCCACCCGGAAATTCACGATCTGAATTCCAAGCCGCTTCTTCGGAATCAACTTCGTACGATGCTCTGTCCATCGCCACTTTCCAGCGCACGCTATCAAAAATAAAAAATTCGGGTTCGGGTCCAAAAAACGCTTCATCTGCAATGCCGGTTGATTTTAAATATTCTTCCGCTTTCTTCGCAATAGTGCGAGGATCGCGCGAATAATTTTTCAGGGTGGTTGGATCAACAATATCGCAACGCAAAATAAGTGTGGGATCATCACGGAAAGGATCGATCACGGCAGTGGGAGGATCAGGCAATAAAATCATGTCAGACTCATTAATTTCCTTCCACCCAGTAATGGAAGAACCATCAAACATTTTGCCATCGATCAAAAAGGTTTCAGTGACTTGATGTGCAGGAACGGAAATATGTTGTTCTTTACCCAAGGTATCGGTAAAGCGAAGATCAACAAACTGAATTTTATCTTCTTGTATTTGTGCGAGTACTTTTTGAATCGACACGCTATCCTCCTTGATGCAATTTTGTTGATCAATCTGATTTCGTTGCGATAACTATACAATAATTTTTTAGTATCGAAAACTGAAATTTAGGTCACCTTGATCAAAAACTGAATTTCTTCCTCAGTTTCGTGAGTGTCAAGAACATGATGTCCATACATCCGACACCAAGTAGGAATATCATGCAAGGTGCCAGGATCGGTGCAAAGCACCCGAATTAGCGATCCTTTCGTCAATGTTTTTATTTTATTCTGAAGCCGGATGACTGGCATTGGGCAAAGTAAATTTCTGGCATCGAGTTCAATATCAGGATAAATATCACCATTCACATCAGGAGGATTCATTGATCATATTCAACCTTTTAACCACTTGATGAAGATGAGGGATCTCCTTTTTTTCGATGTACCATTCGCTTAATATTTCTTCTGCAGATAAAGGGTGTACAGAGAATTCTGTTGTGATCCCATCTTTTGTTCTCAGGGCAATGGTCATCGTGGTATCAAGGGGGCAATCACAATAACGCGCTAAAATTCGCGCGGCTAAGTGGTAGTCTTCGGCAACCGGTTCGCCATCGATCAACATGAGTGGCCCTAAATGACTGATCGGCGTTAATGAATCAAATTGTTTACGATATCCTTCCAGATAACGATTTTCGCCTTTTTCACGTCCGATAATAAGTTTAAAATGCGATGCCGGGCGAAGATGTCGTCCGACTTTTAATAACATAATATCATCCAATTCATATTGCCTGGATCCTTGGCTTTGCCAAAGATCAGCCAATTTCGCACTATAATATTTATCGGTCAGAAAACAGCAACCTCCTGCAGGTTGCGAATAATCTTGAATTTGATAATTTTTGGCAAGTTGAATTTGGGGTTTGCGAGAGCGCCCAGTAAAATTAAATAATTGTTTGCGATCTACCCAGCCTTCTAATTCAGGTAAAGTGGGAGGTAAACATTGCGCACATAACGGGCGTAACAAACGTTCGTTTGCTCCCGAGCATTTTGCAATGATTGGCATGGTTTGTTTTTTTTGCGATTTAGGCCTTTGGCCAATCACTTCACCAGTAATAATAAAATCAAAATTATTTTCTTCCATCCATTGCTTGGCTTTTTGGATCATAAAGACTTTGCAATCTAAACAAGGATTTAAATTTGCGCCATAGCCAAAACGGGGATTGATCACCACTTTTTTATATTCTTCCACCACATCAATAATATGAAGACGGATCCCCAATTGCTCTGCAACCCACAGCGCATTGTTACGTTTTTGTTTAATTTTATCTTTATGGCGTATCGCATGCGTGTGCCCTTCGACACAAAAACCCGTGAAAAAATTAAGGCCTTCGACATGGATCCCTTGCGCCTGAATACATTTGGCGGCCAGCATGGAATCAAGACCACCCGAAATGAGTGCAATTGCTTTACGTTGTTGCGACACTGGAGTACCTAAAGGGATAAGAATTAAGCATTATACTATACTCTTCTGATTTGCGGGACGGCGAAATCCCTCTGCGCTACGCGCGGTCTCCCTTTTTCAAAGGGAGACATTATGTCGCTTCGCGACAGATCTTTCGAAGTGTAATGGGTATATATTTCGATCAATGCTTTTTAAAATTAAATGGAGAAGGTAATGATTTTGTTCCCTTACACAGTTTATTCCAAGCAACAGGACTGTGAGTTTCGTGCCACCATTCAAGGGTTTGCAACAAATTTTGAGCAGAAGGGGAAGTTTCACGCATGGCGTGCAGCACATCGGTTAATTTGGGGAATTGGTTGCAAAGTCTATTGAACAATTCCTCTTGCGAGATCAAATTACTTGAAAGTGTCGAATAGGCAGTTTGACCTAACTTAACATAATAACTTAATTTTACCCGGCGTCGGGCTGCTCTGCCGGGAAAGAGGCCGGCAAAAAGTAAGCATTTATCCCCCACCTCTTTTAATTGTTGTTGTTGATGAATTAATGAGTTGGGCTGACAGATCTTTAAAAAATCCAAACCCAGTATGCTCGACACAACATTGGGTTCTTCAGTAAATCGCATCAATAAAAAGACTAAGTAGGATTCAATATCTTCTTTGAGGTAAATCGAGGAACATTGCTGGGCTTCATTCAATAAGGCATGCCATTGAGCAATTGAGGTAGGGTGTAGAATCAATGATGCCATAGAAGGACACCTCCCATAATCTTAGTCTCCCATTACTCTTTTTCTCGACACAAGTGGTATTAGACCTAAATTAAAATAAAAATAGGTGCAGATCCGATCATTTTTGTGCCATAAAGGACGTAGAAGTGTTAAAATTAAAATTCTTTGTTTTCCTTTCATTTTTCATTTGGGTGTTTCATGCAAGTCATTAAGAATATAGCCATTATCGCGCACGTTGATCATGGTAAAACCACATTAGTGGATAAGTTATTACAACAATCCAACACACTGGATGCACGCTTAGCTAATGTGAGCTGTGTGATGGATTCAAATGATTTAGAAAAGGAGCGTGGGATCACCATTCTTTCGAAAAATACTGCGATCAATTGGCGCGATTTTCACTTTAATATCGTCGATACCCCTGGCCATGCTGACTTTGGTGGTGAAGTCGAACGGATCATGTCGATGGTGGATGCAGTCTTATTGTTGGTCGATGCGGTCGATGGCCCCATGCCGCAGACACGTTTTGTGACTCAAAAAGCTTTTGCACGTGGTTTAAATCCGATCGTGGTGGTCAATAAAATTGATCGTCCGGGGAGTCGACCTTCTTGGGTGATCGATCAAGTTTTTGATTTATTTGATCGCTTAGGTGCAACTGAAGCGCAATTAGATTTTCCGGTGGTGTACACCTCTGCATTATTGGGTACAGCCACGCGTGATTTAAATGTTCCAGGCACAGACATGACACCACTTTTTGAAGCGATTGCAGAATATGTGCCTGCTCCTGCTTGCGATCTTGATGGTCCATTCCAAATGCAAATTAGTTCTCTTGACTATTCTAGTTATGTTGGCACTATCGGAATTGGTTTAATTAAGCGTGGAAAAATTAATTCAAATACCCAAGTGACAATTATAGATAAAAAAGGAAATACTCGTGCAGGACGCGTGTTGCAAATTTTGGGTTATTTGGGTTTAGAGCGAATTGAACAACCCGAAGCATTTGCCGGAGATATCGTTGCCATCACCGGGATTGAGCCGCTGGCAATATCCGATACCTTGTGTGATAAAAATGCAGTCGAAGCTTTGCCGGCATTAACGGTTGATGAACCCACCATCAGCATGACTTTCCAAGTGAACACCTCCCCCCTCTCAGGGCAAGATGGGCAGTTTGTGACGAGTCGTCAACTGCGCGAACGTTTATATCGCGAATGTTTGCATAATGTGGCGTTACGGGTAGAAGACACTGAAGATCCCGATAAATTCAAAGTGTCAGGGCGAGGAGAGTTGCATCTTTCTATTCTGATCGAAACCATGCGCCGCGAAGGCTATGAATTAGCCGTTTCTCGGCCAGAAGTGATTTTGCATAAAGAGGGCGATGAAATTTTAGAGCCTTATGAATTTTTAACAATCGATGTCGAAGAAAAAGATCAAGGATCGGTGATGGAGCAATTGGGTGTGCGTCGTGGCCAATTGATCGACATGATCCCGGATGGTAAAGGACGTGTTCGTTTGGATTATTCTATTCCTGCGCGTGGATTAATTGGTTTTCATTCGTTGTTTTTAACCTTAACTTCTGGAACAGGAATTGCCACGCATGTTTTTGAAAATTACGGCCCTTATAAAGCGGGGACGGTTGCGCAGCGTGGGCAAGGCGTATTAATTTCAAATGCGGCAGGAAAAGCAACCGCTTATTCTTTGTGGGGATTGCAAGCACGTGGCAAACTGTTAATTGGCCCTCAAACCGAAGTGTATGAAGGCATGATAGTAGGGATCCATTCTCGCGATAACGATTTAGTGGTGAACGTAATTAAAGGTAAACAGCTAACCAATATAAGGGCATCGGGAACGGATGAGAATATTATTCTAACTCCACCTGTGCGACACTCATTAGAGCAATCGTTAGAATTTATTGAAGATGATGAATTGGTCGAAGTGACACCTAAATCGATCCGCGTTAGAAAGAAAATGCTGAAGGAACATGAGCGCAAGCGTGCTGGCAGAGCGGAAGGATAGGCAAAAAAAAGCCCGAGAGGGGTCTCGGGCTAATCCGAATAAGATCGGTTGGAGATTGACAAGCTCAGTATCACATACAGGCAAAAAAAAAGAATAGGGAACATTTCTCGATACATTGTAAGCCATTTGCCATTTTAGGCGCAAAGGAGGGAACCAGTGAAGCCTTTATACCCACCCATCAAGCAAAACAGTCAACACATGTTAGAAGTGACGTCACCGCATTCTATTTATGTGGAAGAGTGTGGCTCCCCACGCGGTATTCCGATCTTGTTTGTTCATGGTGGACCAGGCGCTGGTTGTTCACCAGACGATCGACGTTTTTTTGATCCTGAACGCTTTCGGATCATTTTGTTTGATCAACGAGGCTGTGGTCGATCGATCCCTTATGGCAGTATCGAAAAAAATACCACACAAGAATTAATCAACGACATAGAAAAGATCCGAGAATTTTTTGAGATCGATAGTTGGGTTTTATTTGGCGGATCGTGGGGATCTACCTTGAGCTTGTTGTATGCCCAAAAGCATCCTAAGCGCGTGAAATCCATGATATTAAGGGGTGTTTTTTTAGGTCGGGAGCGCGAATTACAATGGTTTTATCAATATGGTACTAGCCTAGTTTTTCCAGATCATTGGGAAGAATTTATTTTCCCCATCCCGGAAGAAGAGCGCGACAATCTGATCGATGCTTATTATAAGCGATTAACCGGCGAAGATGAAATCGCAAAAATGAATGCGGCAAAACATTGGTCACAATACGAAGGGCAGTGCGCGACGCTTCATCCTAATAAAACAATTCTTGAACACTTTACCAATTCTCACACCGCATTAAGCTTAGCACTCATTGAAACCCATTATTTTAAAAATCGTTGCTTTATCGAGCCTAATCAAATATTACGCGATGCTTATAAGCTTGAAGGGATCCCTGGTGTTATTGTCCACGGCCGTTACGATATGATCTGTCCATTTGAAAATGCACGCGCATTACATCTTGCGTGGCCAGAGAGCGAATTGTATGTGATCCGCGATGCGGGTCATGCTGCTTTAGAGCCTGGGATCACGGATGCATTAATTAACGCAACCGAAAAATTAACGCGCGAAAAACCAGCATAACCACGCAAGGGTGATCACGCGGAATTTTTTTTCTCAATTTTCCTAACTGGTTTGGCAACCCATTTCGCAAGCCACAAACCGGCTTCAAACAATATTAATAACGGCACGGCAAGTAAAATTTGCGACACCACATCAGGCGGAGTCAGCACCATTCCTACCACAAATGCACCCACAATATAATATCGGCGATGTTTTTGTAAGGTTGTCACCGAAACAATTCCAGCGTGGATCAATAAAAAAGTAATAATCGGTACTTGAAATGCCAATCCAAATGCAAAATACAACGATAAAATAAAATCCAAATAATATTGGATATCCGTCATGATCGAAACGCCTTCGGGTGCAATGCTTGAGAAGAATCCAAGCGCGATCGGGAGCACAACAGTGTGCGCAAAAAGCACACCGGCGTAAAATAAAAAAGTGCTTAATAATAAAATGGGTTTTATCGTTCTTTTTTCATTAGTATATAAACCTGGCGCAACAAAAGCCCAGAGGTTATAAAGAATGAATGGAATGGTGACAAAAAGCGCGGCAAACAAGCTCAGTTTTAAGGGGGCAGTGAAAGGTGTCATCACTTGAGTCGCAATTAATTGTCCACCTTTAGAAAAAGTTTGCAAAATGGGCTCTGCGGCAAAAGTATATAATTCACGACTAAAATAAAGTAAGGGGATGAGAATAATAATAAAAGCAATCACACATCGTAAAGTACGATTGCGTAGCTCTTTAAGATGCGGTAAGTATTTTTCAAATTCCATGCAAATGGATTTTATTGCAGTTCATTTTTAATGGCAAGCAGTTGTTGTTTCGCGCGGGCCAGCAAACGCCCTGCGGCTTTAGCGACGGTAGGTAATTGCTCGGGGCCAAGTACGCAAATGGCCACGATGATCACAATTAAAACTTCACCAAAACCAATTTGAAACATGATTAGTCTTTTTCAGAATTAACGTTATTTGATTCGCTATTAAGATCTTGTGTTTCTCGAATGCCTTTACGAAAACCCTTAATGGCTTTACCCAAATCTTCGCCAAGGCTTTGTATTTTTTTGGTGCCAAACAAAAGGATCACAATGGCAAGGATCAAAATTAATTGTGAAGGACTAATACCACCTATTCCCATAAAATATGCCTCGCTACATGGATGATAAAGGGCTACCGCCCAGTATGTGAAAATGTAAGTGGAAAATCACTTGACCACTATTTTTGCCGGTGTTAACAACTGTTCTAAAAGAGCTGAGCCCTTGTTCTTTAGCAAAGTTTTTGAGTGATGTCATCATATAACCCAACAAAGGCGCGTGTTCTTCTTGTACTTCGGTCAGGCTGGGGATATGTAATTTTGAAATCACCAACAGATGGACTTTGGCTTTAGGATGAATATCATGGATCACGAAGATATGTTCATCTTCGTAAATTTTGTTAGTGGGTATTTTCCCTTCCGCCATTTGGCAAAACAAGCAGTCTTCCATCTAACTTTCCTTGAGATTAATAAGTAAATTCATTTTACATTAAATCCTTCTTTTATCGTAGAGATTAGGGTCTGTTGGCATTTTATCTCCCTACTTGCCGCGGGGGTTTGGGGGGGAGACGAGAAAGTATAAAAGATGAGCGCCAAAAAAAGCGCGCGA
>JBIOEB010000088.1:0-8843 GCA_044445585.1 Candidatus Berkiellales bacterium | reverse complement strand
TTCACTACACCGTTTACACCAACGAAAAGATGGGCACTATCATTTCGAAACTCATACCGAGCCGAGAATTAGGATGTTGCCTTTCCATTATGTTGAAAGCAGTGACTTTACCTGGAATAATGGAAAAATCCAGCCGCTGAATTATTATTACAATGTGAGAGAAGGTAAAAGGCGTAAAAAAGGCAATGTATTATTTGATTGGCAGCACCAAAAAGTGGCGAATTATGAATTAAAAGAGCCATGGGAAAGCGTGATCCCACGAGATCTGCAAGATAAAATTACCCAAACCCTTTGCTTACGTCAAGGATTACTTTTGGGACAATCCAATCTGAATTATACCGTAGCGGAAGAAGATAAAATTAAAAATTATGCTTTTACGATTTTAGGCAAAGAGCATTTAAAAACAAAAATAGGAACATTAGAAACTATTAAAGTGCAGCATATTTCTCGCAAAGGAGCACAAACCACCCTTTGGTTGGCCAAAAAATATGAGTATTTGCCGGTGAAAATAACGCAAACGCGTCACGGCAAGTTGGCTGCGTCGGGGGAAATTCTCACGTTTACGCCTAACCCTAAAAATCAACACTAGAAACGATTCAATTTTATTTTTTGAAAAGAGGAAAAACTCATGAGACTCTTAACAAACTTCGAAGCCAGTCTGATCAGCGCCGGAACAGAAAACGAATGTACGCTCCCTCCGCCGACTAACCCTGGCTATTCAAGCTGGTCTGTGATTGGCGTTGCGGCAGTTTCTTCTGCGGTTGTCTATGGTCCTTATCATTATTACACGGATATGAACAGCAGCCATTCGGATGCACTGGGAACGATGGGGGTTGTCCTTGTTGCTGCGGGTATCGTTAGCTACCTGTGGGTAACAGGCATGGATAAAATTGATAGTTTTATTTTTAGGAAATAGAGCGACGCAGGATCAACGCAAACGCATAAGAACATTAAGGCATCTCAAAAATAGGGCTTATGCGTTCAGCCAAGGCACAAGTCATTCGAGCAGCGGAGTTTACAGACGAGTAAATGAGCAGCGCAGAATGACTTGTAACGCAGGATCAACGCATAAGAACATTTTTGAGACTAAGTAATTGGCAACGTCACTCCCTTCTGCCCTTGATATTTACCACCGCGATCGCGGTAGGAAATTTCGCACAGTTCATCTGACTCTAAAAATAACATTTGAGCCACACCTTCGTTAGCGTAAATTTTCGCGGGCAGTGGCGTGGTGTTTGAAAATTCTAATGTGACATGCCCTTCCCACTCTGGTTCTAAAGGCGTGACATTCACAATAATGCCGCAACGCGCATAGGTAGATTTTCCTAAGCAGATCGTCAATACATTACGTGGGATCCGAAAATATTCAATCGTGCGGGCCAACGCAAAAGAATTGGGTGGAATAATGCAAAATTCGCCCATGCGATCGACAAAACTATTTTCATCAAAACATTTGGGATCAACAATACCTGAATTTAAATTGGTAAATATTTTAAATTCGTTGGCGCATCGCACATCATATCCATAACTCGATGTCCCATACGAAATCACTCTTTGTTCATTGACATAACGGACCTGAGTACTTAAAAACGGCTCAATCATGCCATGCTCTTTGGCCATTTTGTTTATCCACTTGTCTGACTTTATCGTCATGCGGGAGTCCTTTTATGATATGTTTTTATTATTTCATTCTTAATGATTTAAGAGTGCACGATAATTTCCGGCATTACTGCTGAATAGTCAACCTCTCGTAATGCCAACCGCGCGGCAACACGTTCGGCCAATTCCCAATAAGGTAAAACTCGCTCATGATTGGGATCGCTCATCACGATAGGCACACCCAGATCACCTTGTTCGCGCACTTTGGGATCTAAAGGTAATTTCCCCAGCAAAGGAATGCCATAGTCTGCAGCCATTTTTTCACCACCACCACTACCAAAAATGGTGGAATGATGCCCGCAATTGGCACAAATATGCCAACTCATATTTTCGACCACACCTAATACCGGAACCTCGATTTTAGCAAACATTTGATAGGCTTTTTGCGCATCTAAAAGGGCAATATCCTGTGGAGTGGTGACAACCACTGCGCCACTGATCGGGATCTTTTGCGCCATCGTTAGCTGAATATCTCCTGTGCCCGGTGGCAAATCAATAATCATATAATCGCACGGTTCCCAGGTGGTATCGTTCAATAATTGTTGTAACGCGCTGCTTACCATTGGGCCGCGCCAAATCATCGGTGTTTGCTCTTCCACCAGATAGCCCATCGAAATGGATTGGATCCCAAAACTCTTAATGGGAACAAGCTTTTTTTCGGAAGTGATCGCATGCGACCCGCGCTTGCCTAACATGCGTGGTTGGCTTGGGCCATAAATATCGGCATCGAGCAGAGCCACGCTGGCCCCCAACTCGCTTAAGGCAACGGCCAGGTTCACCGCAACCGTTGACTTACCCACACCACCTTTGCCAGAGGCAACGGCAATAATATTTTTAATAACTGACTTAGGCTTTAACGCTTTTTGTACGCGATGGTGACGGATCTTCGCGTGAATATCCAAAGATACTTGATAGGTTGGCCAATGGCTTTGTAATAAGGCAGTAATGGTTTGTTTTAACTCAGGAATTCGACGTAAAACGGGATAAGGATAAACTAATTTGATGGTGATTTGCTGCTCAATAATCGTTACATCGTGAACAATTTTGGCCTTAACCAGATCTTGATCAAGGTAAGGATCGAGCAGTGTTCCCAAAATGGCAGTGACTTGGGATGGTATAGGGGCGATTGCTAACGGGGCAGCCATTCAAGCCTCACAATGATGTAACTCAACCAAGGACTATTTTAACACATCGCTTAATAGAAGCTGTCTCAAAAATGTTCTTATGTGTTGATCCTGCGTTGCAAGTCAGTTATATGTTTTGTCATCCCGAGCGGAGCGAGGGATCTCATTGTTGTTTCATTGGCTATTAAAATGGAACTTATCTTTGCAAAAAGGTATCATATTTGACTAAAAACAGATGACTTTAGGAAAAAACCATGCCAAGCACGCAACGCCAAATTTTAGTGACCAGTGCTCTCCCCTATGCTAACGGCGCTTTGCATCTAGGCCATATTCTGGAATATATTCAAAGCGATATTTGGGTTCGGTTTCAAAAGCTACGCGGCGTAAACGCCATTCATATTTGTGGCAGCGACGCGCACGGTACCCCTATCATGTTGCAAGCTGAAAAATTAGGGATAACACCCGAAGCCTTAGTTGCCAAAATGCATGATGCCCAAGTTGCGGATTGCAACGATTTTTACATTGGTTTTGATAATTTTTATACCACCCATTCCCCCGAAAACCAGGAATTATCACAATTAATTTATCAACGGCTTTTGGCTAAAGGCGATATTGTCGCGCGGTCGATTACGCAAGCATTTGATCCCATCAAAAATATGTTTTTGCCTGATCGTTACGTGAAAGGGGAATGTCCAAAATGTGGCACTAAAGATCAATATGGCGATAGTTGCGAAAATTGCGGGGCGACTTATTCACCGATGGAACTTAAAAATCCTATTTCAGTGGTTTCTGGTGTCAAACCAATTGAGCGCGAGTCAGAGCATTATTTTTTCAAATTAGAAAATTACGCAGCACAACTTCAACAATGGACCAAACAAGGACATTTACAACCTCAAATTACCAATAAATTAAATGAATGGTTTGAATCTGGTTTGCGGCAATGGGATATTTCGCGCGATGGCCCTTATTTTGGCTTTCCGATCCCGGATACGATCAATAAATTTTTCTATGTGTGGATGGATGCACCAATTGGCTATATGGCAAGTTTTAAAGATTGGTGTCACAAGCAAAAAACCATTACCTTTGAAGAATTTTGGGATAAAGACAGCCCTCATGAGCTCTATCATTTCATTGGCAAAGACATTGTTTATTTTCATTCGCTATTTTGGCCAGCGATGTTAATGGGGAGTAATTTTCGTACGCCCACGGCTATTTTTGCGCATGGCTTTTTAACGATTAATGGCCAAAAAATGTCAAAATCACGAGGGTCTTTTATTACGGCGCGCCAATACTTAGATTGTTTAGCACCCGAATATTTGCGCTATTATTTTGCAGCGAAATTAAATGATGGCATTGATGATCTAGATTTAAATTTTGCGGATTTTATCAGTCGCGCGAATGCCGATCTCATTGGCAAATTTGTCAACATTGCCAGTCGCTGCGCTGGATTTATCACCAAAAATTTTAAAGGCAAATTAAGTGAAAAATTATTAAACCCCAATATATACCAGCGGTTTGTGAAAGAAGGCGAAAATATCGAGGCCTTTTTCACCGAGCGCGAATATCATCGCGCTATCCGCGAAATTATGGCTCTGGCAGATCTTGCCAATCAATTTATTGATGAACAAAAACCGTGGGAAGGGATTAAACATGCTGAACTGCAACAACAAGTCCATGAGGCATGTACCCTCGGAATTAATCTTTTTCGACTGTTAACGCTTTATCTGAAACCCGTTTTACCGGCTTTAAGCCAAAAGGTAGAACAGTTTTTACAGATCCCCCCACTCACTTGGGAAGATCTAAAACACCCTTTATTAAATCATGCAATATTACCATACCAACCGCTGATGCTAAGAATTGATCCCAAACAAATTGAACAATTGGTAGAAAAAGGAAAACCTGCAGCCATGTCAGAACCCTCCAAAACTGAAACACCAACTGCATCGAATTCAGATACCATCACTTACGAAGATTTTGCTAAAGTCGATTTAAGAATTGCAAAAATAATTGAGGCTTCGCATGTCGAAGGGGCCGAAAAATTATTAAAACTCACTTTGGATATTGGCGACCAAACGCGTCAAGTATTTGCAGGTATTAAATCGGCCTATCAACCAGAAGATCTGATCGGCAAATTAACGGTGATGGTGGCAAACCTGGCACCCCGGCAAATGCGTTTTGGTGTGTCTGAAGGCATGGTGTTAGCAGCAGGCCCGGGTGGGAAAGAGTTGTGGTTGCTTGAACCGCATCCAGGAGCCCAACCAGGAATGAAGGTAAAATAATGACGAGATCAGTTAAGGATGGATTGCTTCGGCACGGCGAGCCTCCCAACGACGGCACGCAAACTTATCAAGTTGCCATCATCGACGAATCAACATGTATCGGTTGTACTAAATGCATACAAGTTTGCCCCGTCGAGGCTATCCACGGTGCGAATAAGCAATTGCATAGTGTGTTAACAGAATTTTGCATCGGTTGTAAATTATGTTTACCGCCTTGCCCGGTAGATTGCATCACGCTTGAAAATGTGTCGATGATAAAACAAGAGCGTCATCAACAAGCTGCCATTGCCAAACAACGCTACCAAGCTAAAAAACAACGTTTAATGCAAACAGAACAACAAAAGCAACAAAAAGATCAGCAGACGATTCAAGAACCACCTGAAGATCTCATTGCAGCTGCCATTCAAAGAGCGCGGCAAAAAAGGCAAGGAATTGCTGGGGAGATCAGCAAAAGAGATCCCTCGCTACGCTCGGGATCTGAGTTATCCTCACAAAAATTATCGTCATTGCGAGCAAAAGACGCGGTATGAGGTAGAAAAAAAGTAGAATGATATCGTCTTTTGTGAAGCAATCCATCTTAAAATCTTGCTTACGTAGCGCTGTAAGCAAGATTTTAAGATGGATTGCTTCGCTTCAGCCGTGCCAATTCAGTGTTTTTTCCACCTTTAACAGACGGCTTATGCTCGCAATGACGATGATATTTATGGGGATCATTCAGTTCGGGATGACAATTAACAACATAAAATTAGCCCAACCATGGGAAAATCATGAACCATCAAAAAAGAGCTGAAATTTTCAAACGCTTTGCAAAAAACCACCCCAATCCCACAACTGAGTTAAAATTTAACTCCCCTTTTGAATTATTAATTGCGGTGATGTTGTCTGCACAAGCAACTGATGTCAGCGTTAACAAAGCTACCCCAGCTTTATTTAAAGTTGCGAATACCCCAAAAGCGATGCTTAACTTAGGGCTTGAAGGACTAAAATCCTACATTCGCACCATTGGGTTATATAATACTAAAGCAAAAAATATTCTAAAAACTTGTCAAATTTTAATCACCCAACATCACTCGTATGTGCCTAAAACACGAGAAGCACTTGAAGCCTTACCTGGAGTCGGGCGTAAAACAGCTAATGTGATTTTAAATACGGCGTTTGGTGAACCCGCGATTGCAGTCGATACCCATATTTTTCGCGTGTCCAATCGCACCAAATTGGCCGTTGGCAAAACGCCGTTAGAGGTTGAAAAAGAATTACTGAAATTTGTTCCTAAAGAATATCAAAAAGATGCCCATCATTGGTTGATTTTACATGGTCGCTATACTTGTGTGGCAAGGCGTCCAAAATGCTGGCAATGTCTTATTCAAGATCTCTGTGAATATCCCCAAAAAAATTTATTAGAAGCAAAACTTATTAAAAGGTAAAGGTATGATAGAAAACGATCCCATCGCGTTAAGAAAAGTATATTACGATGCTTGGCAAAAACATCTGCAAGGTGTAGTGCTTTCGGCAATGGAAGCGATCATTGTGGATATTATTGAGCGTCATCCTGAATATCAACCTATTTTTGCCGATCCAAAAGGATTTGAAGAATTCCAGCAAGAAAAATTTCAGCTGGATCATAATCCCTTTTTTCATTTAGCCTTACATGTCACCATTGCAGAGCAAGTTGGAGCCGATAGACCAACCGGGATCCAAGCCATTTATACTCAATTGCTTCATAAATTCGGCGATAAAACCAAAGCAGAGCATAAAATGATGGATTGCTTAGCGAGAATACTGGTCACCAGTTTTCAAAAAAATCAGCCCGCAAATGAGCAGGATTATTTAGGTGCTTTACAAACACTTGTGTAATATATATAATTTTTTTCCGGGACGGCCTCTGAGCCGTAGCAATTTCGGATAAAAAGAAGTAATCATTTTGGCTAACATACACGCCCTTAGCGATAGCTGGTCGAATTTTTTTGCAGGTGTTGCAAATGCGATCAATGATCCTGCAGCCATTTCAGCTATTTCACAGTTTTTTAAAAATGGCATTTTCGCCAGTGGCGTAGGCTTTAAATTCTTTGGGATCGCCAGCAGCGCCTATGAGATCTCAAAACTTTGGTCTAAAGGCGAAGAATATATTAAACGTCGACTTTTTGTAAAAATTGCTCTTTCCTTTCTTTACATTATTCATATTATCGCAACATCTTTAATCGCTGCGAGTGTCTTTGGGGTCGTATTGCTCACTACCCCCATTGCAACTGCCCTGGTGAGTTTAACTTCTTTTGTCAAAAATGGTAGCGATTTGGTAAAGGTGATTATCCTTATCCAAAAATTGAACAAGGAATTGAATGCACTTAGCCTTGCGCTTAAAAACGGAAATATTAGTTTTGAGCGGCACAAAGCGTTATTTCAAGATTTAATGGAATTTAAAGAGGAAATCGAAGCGCTTAAAAAGCAAGCTGAAGTGCTTGCAAAAGAAATCGAGAGTCATAAAAAAAATAACAAGGAATTGCGCACTCCCGAAAATGTGACTTCACTCAAAAGTTCTTTGGATTCAAGAAAGAAGATCTTACAAGAAAGAATAGCGATTTCCTTAACGCCGCAAAGAGCGCTTGCAAAAAGAAAGTCCTTTGGCAACCCAACTGTCACCTTAGATCAAATTACGAAACTCCTAGCCGAAGCGAATGAAAAGCTTGAAATCCTTATTTTAGCTAAACATCAATTAGAAGAAGAAAAGAAACCAGAAAACCAAATTAATGAAGTTAAAAAGCAAATAAAAGAACAAGAAATATTAATTGATCATTTTGGAGCCATTATTCAACTAAAAGAAAGGCAACAAAGTTTGCAAGAAGAATTAAATAAATTAGATGAAAAATATCAGCAATCATCCTATTCTAGCTGGCCACCGGAACGAATCAAAACATTTAAAAAGTTAGATCACGATTATCTTGTTGAAAGAATTGAATCGTTAAGACAAAGAATGAATGTTCTTTTAGATCCAGACAAGCTACTCAAAACTACCCAAGAACCCGAAAGAGAACAATCCCTTTATGGCTATCAACGATCCCTGCTGAGGCAGCAAACCGAACTTCGAGAAAATCTTGAGAAAGAGCTCGGTCAAATTAATGAAGACATCAAAAATAAAGAAGCCCTTCTGGATGAAAAAGGAAAGTATTTAGGTTTATTTGCTGATGATCCTGCTCAAATTGTAAAAGCAGGTGCAAGAGAATTGTACCGAATTAATGTGGACAATATTAATAAACAAAAAGAATTAAATCTCGCTAAGGAACGTCGATCTAATACTATCCGAAATAGCTTATTTTCTGGGAGTATTGTTGCTTTTGCCGTGTTACTGGGATTTCCACGTTATCGGTATGCGGCTGGGGCGTTGGGATCGCTCTTTTTTGCGGCAGTTGGGATTATCAGCACGATTTATTCATTATGGGGAGCTTATCAATACCAAAAGAAGCATATTAAACTTAACGATGAACAAAAAGCAAAAATTGCTGAGTTACTGAAACATCTCAATGCACAACTTGATGTTACCTTTAGCGTCAAAAAAACACCCGCGGCACCTTCGGCACGCACTTTTCTGAATCACAAAAGAACGCAGAAGAAAACATCATCACAAACCACTACCGAACAAACAGTCAAAAGAAAACTTGATTTTTCGTTGGGAAAATGATCATCTTCTTAACATTTAATACGTTTTAGCTGATCAAGGGTTTTGGAATAGGATACCACCCTTTACAGTTATATGCTTAAGCATATAACTGTAAAGGGTGGTATCCTA
>JBIOEB010000087.1:0-8843 GCA_044445585.1 Candidatus Berkiellales bacterium | reverse complement strand
GCTGCAAGCGCGGATTCATTCCGCGCGCAGCATACAAACAAGGAGCGTAGCGAATGAAAAAAGCACCTTATGGCACCTGGAAATCCCCCATCGCCCAAAATAACACGCATCTTGAAGTGTAATGGGTATCACAATCCATTTTGTTGTAGGGGACGGCCTCTGTGCCGTCCCGTCAACGACCTCGTCCGCGTCCGCGTCCACGGCCTCGACCTCGTTGCACAGGTTGAGCATCATTTGCCGGTGGTTGTAATTGTGCTGCTAATTGCTGAGCCTGCTGAGCTTGCACTTGCGCTTGAGTTGCTGTTTGCTCAGCTTGTTGTGCTTGAGTTTGTGCACCTTGGGCCATCGCCCTTACTTGTGATATGTGTTGTACATGTACTCCCCGATGACGTTCTAGATCGGCTATCTGTTGTTTTTGCCTAATTATAGTTTCATTAAGTTCTTGTATTTGACCCGATTGCTTTGCAGCTAGCCCTTTAGTGGGAGGGACTAAACCATTATGCGGAACAACATTACCACCTCGATCTCGAACAAACGCACCCCTTTCATCTCGACGAAAAGAAATTGGCTCATATTGCAATTCACCTGGTATTTCCCTACACAAAGGCAAATTTAATTGTTGGATCTGATACCGACAAAGTTGCTCATATTCACCCTGAGTGGTTACTTTTTCTAAGGACTTCTCCCTGCCGTTCACCATACCTTTAATCTCTTTTCTGAGTTCATCTTTCAATCGAGTAGTACGGGGTTGTGGAGAATTGATTTCTTGATAAAAAAAGATAAATTCTCGCACGATCGTACGGAGCATGGATTCAATTCGATAACGACTCTGCAGATCTCCTCTTTGCTCATTGATATCAATCCAATCGGTAATCGGCTTAATAATACTTGCAAAAGGACCATCATAAGGCAGACGTTGACTCCGTCGTTGATCCTCCTTTAATTCTGCATATAATGGAGATACATCGAGATAGGGATTCACTTTTCTATCTAAGAATTCCACATAATCTATCCCTCGGCCACATTTAACCACTTCCATGGCGGCATTATATTCTATCCATCTTTTCATGTAACGTTCGATAAAAGTAAAAAATGGCAAACCAAACATTATCGCCAAAACTCGAATAGGGTAAGAAGCTGGAAGATTGTTATGTACTTTAGCAATTAACTCTAAGACGATATCGATCGCCGCTCGATGAATTCCGCGTCTTAAATAATTCTTGGCCCATTCTGCTGCAACCCCCGCAGCAATAGTTCGCTGATTCTGTTTATTAGAACCATAATTCAGTGCGCCAGTAGAGATAAAAAAACCTGAATTTTCAGGCGCTGTACTTTCTGCCACAAAAATCTTAACGTACGTCTGCTCGGTAAAACTAAAAGCGAGGATTTCAGGTAAATCTTGGTGTTCCATTATAAATGGGATTTCAAGGATTCCAAGTAAATTTTGATGTTTCGCTTTATATACTTTTTTGCGATATTGTTTCGTTTTATATACTTTTTTGAAATAATTATCTATCTCCGTTTCATATACTTTTTTGAAATGAATATTTAGCTCTGCTCGCGTATGATTAATAAGCCCCATCAAATTGGTAGGATTGGTATCGGTACAAAACACTTGTTCGGGTTCAATTTTGCGCGTGTTGTAAGTTGCGGTGAAGATATCACGTTGTAGCCACAAAAAACCAGATCCTGCAGCAATGAGAAGTGTCATTCCCAATAAAACGCCACCATATAAAGGCAGAAAAGAGATAGCCGCTGCGGTTGCACCGGTTAATAGCTTAGATGCCAACCATGCCCAACCGGAGATCAATAACGAAGATAAAAATAAAGCAGAAATTGTTAGGGCAAATCCTTTTATACCCTCTTCTCGACCCGCACTGATTTTAGCGAGCCAAGCAAAGTTAACGTAACTCAAGATTTTTTTTAGCATTTGTCACCCCTTGGCTTTGTAAACTGACACACCATAGAAGTCCCTTCAAAGCGTTTTCACCTAAAAAAATAGGCAAAAAACACCATCGAGAGGTTCATCCCTGACAAACGTTAGTAATAATTAGTCTTAATTGAAATTTTTCAGCGAAGCTGGCTGATGAAAATGGATGGTGGCAAAGCCGATACAAGTTATTCATAGTAATTTTATATCGTCCCCAAAAGTGGCGTTATTGTAAGACAAAAAAAGGGATTTGTCGCTAAATTTTTTGCTTTTGAAAATTTGAATACAAATAGTGGTAAAGAGGCAAAATGGTTTGCTCGTTACAACTGTGATCATAATTTAGTGTAAATACATTGATCTCAGGCAATAAAGTCATCAGACATTGAGAAGTTTCATGAAGAGATCCAGAGCTCTGTGGCGTTTCATTCACCACTAAAGCTAAAATCTTAATGCCTCTCATTTGCAACACCGAAATTGCAGTTAAGGTATGACTTAACGTCCCAAGATAGGAACCTACCACGAGAATACAAGGACAGTTCAACGCCTGACACCAATCCAATACCGTAAAAGTTTGGTTGATCGGTACCATCACGCCGCCCACTCCTTCAATAAGATGAACCTTTTGTTCTTTTTGCGCCTGCTCAATTTGCATTTTGCTATGTGAAATTAAGCTTTCAGGGTGAATTTCTTTGTTTTGGCGTTTTGCGGCCATATCTGGAGCAAGTGGCGCATCAAATCGCCAAGGCGAAATCGCTTCAATGAATTCCTTCGTTACCGCTTTGCCCTGGGCTTTTAATATCAAGCCTGTATCAGTATACTGAATTTCATGTTGTTGATTTTCTTGCGTCGCTTTCGGCCAGCCAGATATAATCGGCTTGCTGGCTGATAAGAAGTTTTTTTGAGTTTGGTCACAACGCAACAAGCTAGTAGTGATAAAAGTCTTACCAATGCCTGTGCCAGTAGATGTTATAAAAACGCCAGTCATGCGAAACCTATTCCTTAATGTAAAAAATTATTGCAATTTGTCGGGCAGGCCCGCTACATACGGGACCCTACAAACGGGACGGCACAGAGACCGTCCCCTACAAAACACTGTAGGGGACGGTCTCTGTGCCGTCCCGCAAATAATGTGCCGCCCCGTAAATAATGTGCCGTCCCGTAAATAAAAATGATAGGAATTAATGAGAAATCCAAATCGTGAGTAATGTTAATAATGCTACCCTCTGGCTCCCTTATGCTCAAATGCAAACCATCTCTCCGCCTTTTGAAGTCATTAAAAGTCAAGGGTCTTGCTTAACCTTAGCTGATGGCCGCCAGCTAATCGATGCCGTGGCATCGTGGTGGACAGCGTGTCATGGTTACAATCATTCTCATATTATTAGCGCGATCCAACAACAAGCCAGCATTTTACCGCATGTGATGCTCGGAGGATTCATTCATCCTCAAGCTCAAAAGCTTGCAACCCGCTTAGCCGATCTGCTGCCGCAAGATCTTTCGCATATTTTTTATAGTGAATCGGGATCGGTCGCAGTCGAAATTGCGATGAAAATGGCATTGCAATTTTGGATCAATCAAAACGAAAAGCAACGACAACAATTTATTTGTTTTAAGCATGGCTATCATGGCGATACTTTTTATGCGATGTCAGTATGTGATCCCGAAGAAGGCATGCATCGATTATTTCATCCTGTTTTGCCACAACAATATTTTCATGAATTGCCCAATAATGATGATTTACTTGCAGCATTTGAAAAATGGTTAGCAGAATATGCGCACACGGTTGCAGGCATGTTAATTGAACCGTTGGTTCAAGGTGCCGGCGGCATGAAAATGCATTCTCCCGATACACTATATGCACTGTGTACGCTGGCAAAACGTTATGGCATCATTGTTATTTTTGATGAAATCTTTACCGGATTTGGTCGCACGGGTAGCCTTTTTGCTTTAGAGCAAGCAGAAGTGATCCCCGATATTTTATGCTTATCTAAAGCCCTTACCGGCGGGACATTACCGTTAGCCGTCACCATTGCGAACCGCCATATTTATGATGGTTTTCTTTCGTCCGATCCCGAAAAAGCATTCATGCACGGCACCACTTTTATGGGCAATGCCTTAGCGTGCGCTGCCGCCAATGCTTCATTAGATTTATTCGAACAAGAACCCAGGTTAACGCAAGTTGCGGCGATTGAAAAAATCCTTTTGCAGAAACTGTTGCCCTTAAAAGACGTGCCCGGTGTAAAAGACGTTCGCGTGAAAGGCGCGATCGGTGCCGTGCAACTTGCCAGATCGGTAACGCAAGATTTAAACTGGTTTAAACAGCAATTTGTTAATGAAGGCATTTGGTGTCGGCCTTTTGGCGATATTGTTTATACGACCCCGGCTTTTACTATCGAACCGGATGTATTAATTAAAATTACCACTGCTATTCAAAATCAAGTCAAATTATGGTCACAACAATATTACAGGAAAGAATGATGTCGCATATTGCCGATCAGATCGCACAAGAATTATCCATTTTACCCAAGCAAGCTGCTGCTGCGATTTCACTATTAGATGAAGGCGCAACGGTGCCCTTTATTGCCCGCTATCGCAAAGAAGCCACGCAAGGGTTGGATGATACGCAACTGCGAAACTTACAAGAAAGACTTATTTATTTAAGAGAATTAGAAGATCGTCGGCAAACCATTTTAAAAAGTATCGCCGAGCAAAATAAATTAACACCAGAATTAAAAGCGGCCATCCTGCAAGCCGATAGCAAAATCCGTTTGGAAGATCTTTATCGCCCTTATAAACCTAAGCGTCGCACCAAAGGTCAAATTGCTATCGAAGCAGGTTTACAACCTTTGGCCGATAGCTTATTTCAAGATCCTTCGCTTGATCCCGAGCAAACTGCTCAAGCGTATATTGATCCTGAAAAAGGTGTTCAGGATCTCAAAGCCGCCCTCGAAGGCGCGCGTTATATTTTAATGGAGCGTTTTGCAGAAGATGCTGAATTATTGCAATCTTGTCGACAATATTGTCAAACCCATGCCTTACTCAAAAGTAAAGTCGTCGAAGGAAAAGAAAACGAAGCTCAAAAATTTAAAGATTATTTTTCCACTCAAGAACCGTGGCACAAAGTACCCTCACATCGCGCTTTGGCAATGTTTCGAGGGCGACGCGAAGAATTTTTGCAACTTGCGTTAATTTTACCTGAAGAAGTTGAACGCCCCGATCAAACTAGCCTTCCTCAACAAATGATCGCAAAGCATTTTCATATTCAAGCAAAAAATCGCCCAGCGGATGAGTGGTTGCTTGAAACGGTTCGTTGGACATGGAAAATAAAAATCGCCCCACATCTTGAAACCGAGTTACTCGGAATGTTACGCGAAAAAGCTGAAGAAGAAGCAATTAATGTGTTTAAACATAATTTGCATGATTTATTGATCTCCCCACCTGCGGGTGCTCGCCCAACGTTGGGGTGTGATCCGGGTTTTCGTACTGGGGTAAAATTGGCTGCGGTCGATGCCACCGGCAAACTTTTAGCCACCGAAACTATTTACCCACATCCCCCCAAACAACAATGGGAAGAATCGATCGCGACCTTGCACCAGCTGATCACCACACATCAAATAGCATTGTTAAGCATTGGCAATGGCACCGCTTCCCGCGAAACCGAAAAATTGATCGAGGATTATATTAAACGTTACCCTGAACCTAAATTAATTAAAATAGTCACCTCCGAAGCGGGAGCTTCGGTTTATTCTGCCTCAGAATTAGCCGCGCAAGAATTTCCTCAATTGGATGTTACACTGCGTGGTGCTGTTTCGATTGCCCGACGCGTCCAAGATCCGCTGGCCGAGTTAGTGAAAATTGAGCCTAAAGCAATCGGCGTGGGGCAATATCAACATGATGTTAATCAAAGCAAATTAGCACGCAGCCTCGATGCCGTCGTCGAAGATACTGTGAATGCGGTGGGCGTGAATGTGAATATGGCCTCGGCTCCTTTATTAGCGCATATTGCCGGGTTGAATCAACAAATTGCGCAAAATATTATTCAATATCGTGAACAACATGGCATTTTCGTTAACCGCGAACAACTTAAAAAAGTGTCGCGTTTAGGCGAAAAAGCCTTTGAACAAGCAGCAGGCTTTTTAAGAATTCAAGGGGGCGATAATCCTTTAGATGCCTCTAGTGTGCACCCCGAAGCTTATCCGGTGGTAGAAAGAATTTTAAAGGATCAAAGCCGCAGGATCACCGAAATCATTGGCAACAGTGAATTTTTAACGCACTTAGATCCACAAAAATATGTTGACGATCAATTTGGCTTGCCCACGGTGAAGGATATTTTAAAGGAATTAGAAAAACCTGGGCGAGATCCGCGTGAGAGTTTTAAAACCGTACAATTTAAAGAAGGCGTTGAATCGCTTGAAGATTTAAAACCAGGCATGATCTTAGAAGGCGCCGTGACCAATGTCGCCAATTTTGGTGCCTTTGTCGATATCGGGGTGCACCAGGATGGTTTAGTGCATATTTCTGAGCTTTCACAAGAATATGTGAAAGATCCGCGCGAAGTGGTAAAAGCCGGGCAAATTGTTAAAGTGAAAGTGTTGGAAGTGGACAAAGCCAGAAAACGCATTAGCCTTTCCATGTTACTTGAACCTAAAAAGGGAGGTGGGCAAAAATCCACATCGAACTCCACACCCATGCCGAAAAAAGAAAACCACAGCAAAACCAAGAAAGCGTTACCGGCCAAGCCTACTGGATCGCTTGGCTTAGCTTTGCAAGCAGCGTTAAAAGATCGTAAATGACAGATCAGGTGATTTATCAGGTTGCGTTGGCAGTGCCTTTTCGGCGCTTATATGATTATTTACCTCCCCCCGAGATCAACACGACACTGCAACGCGGCTGCCGGGTCAAAGTCCCTTTTGGCCGTCAGGAATTGATTGGTGTGATCATGAAGATCTGCCAACATTCTGATATTCCGCCAGAAAAATTAAAGCCCATTCTGGTAGTATGTGAAGAAGAACCGATTTTCTCTGAAGAATTGTGTCATTTATTTGAGATCACGGCGCGTTATTATCATCATCCTATTGGTGAAGTTGTTTTTACCGGTGCGCCACTCGCTTTAAGGCAAGGCAAAGCTTACGAAGCTATTCCAGAAGAATGCGCTCCCCCCATTTCGCCTTTAACCGAGGTGAAGTTAAATCAAGCGCAACACGTTGCGCTCAAAGCAATTTTAGATAAAGAACATCAATTTGCTCCATTTTTATTAGATGGGATCACGGGCAGTGGTAAAACCGAAGTTTATTTGCAAGTTGCCGCGCAAATGTTAAATCAAAAGCGACAAGTGTTAATTTTAGTGCCCGAAATTTCTTTAACCCCACAAACTTTACAACGCTTTCAAGAAAGATTTGGCGACGCGGTAATTTGCTATCATTCTAAACTCACTCCTAAAGCTCGCTGGCAAGCGTGGTGTAAAGTAAAAAGCCAGCAAGCCAGTATTGTGGTTGGCACGCGATCCGCCATTTTTTTACCTTTTCTGGCTTTAGGGTTTATTGTCGTCGATGAAGAACATGATCTTTCTTTTAAACAACAAGAAGGTTTTCGCTACTCAGCACGCGATGTTGCCGTATTAAGAGCAAAACAACTTAACTGCCCGATTGTATTAGGATCTGCGACTCCCGCGTTTGAAAGCTTATTTAATGTCAAAACCAATAAATATCAAGGACTCGTTTTGCCAGAGCGTGCAACACAATCCAATTTGCCCGAGATCACGCAACTCGATGTTCGTCATAAAAAGCTTAAAGGTGGGCTTTGTGCAGCTTTGCTTCATAATATTGAAGAAGAATTAGCGCGTGGTGGCCAAGTGCTGCTTTTTATTAACCAACGTGGTTTTGCGCCCACCTTTATGTGTTATGCCTGTGGTTGGATGGGTCAGTGTCAACATTGCGATTCACGTTTAACCTATCATCAAAAAACCAATCGTTTAATTTGTCATCATTGCTTACATCAACAATCCGCCCCTAGCCATTGCCCTTCGTGCAACACGAGTGAGCTTCATCCCGTTGGGCAAGGTACCGAACGGTTAGAAAATGTGTTGCAAGAACGTTTTCCAGAAGTTTCACTTGCGCGCATCGACAGCGACATGACGCGTAAAAAAGGAAGCCTAGAACAACTCTTGACGGTGGCAGAAAATAAAGAAGCACAAATTTTAATTGGCACGCAAATTTTAGCAAAAGGACATCATTTTCCGCATTTAACGTTAGTGGCGATTGTCGATGCCGATGGGGGTTTATTTAGTACAGATTTTCGTGCGGTTGAACGCATGGCGCAACTGATTATTCAAGTTGCGGGTCGTGCAGGCAGAGTTCATCAAGCAGGTAAAGTGATCATCCAAACGCTGCATCCTGATCATCCTTTATTACAACAGATATTAAAACAAGATTATCGCGAATTAGCACAAATCTTGTTGCAGGAGCGAAAGCAATGTCAATTGCCGCCATTTACCCATCTTGCGTTGATCCGGGCACAAGGCCCTGAGCTGGGATCGGTGGAAAGGCTCCTGAAAGAAGTACAACGTGCCGTACAAAAAACCGCCGATCCCGCGCTGACCATTTTAGGGCCAGTACCTGCACCCATGTTAAAGCGTCAAGGAAACTTTCGTTTTCAATTATTAATGCAAGCGGTGCAGCGGCAACCGTTGCATCAAGCATTGAGTCATGCAGCTGTCATCTTGGAAAATTCTAAATTTACTAAGAAAATAAGGTGGTCTTTGGATGTGGATCCGTTAGAAATGTTTTAGAATGTACCCTATTCTATAGGCCGTCAGAATGTTGGATAATTTGCAGAAAAGATCTTCTGGATCCCGGATATCAAGTCACGCTAAGCTCACAAGTTCGCTAAGCGTGACTAGATTCCGGGAAGACAGACT
>JBIOEB010000086.1:0-8897 GCA_044445585.1 Candidatus Berkiellales bacterium | reverse complement strand
TGCAAGCGCGGATTCATTCCGCGCGCAGCATACAAACAAGATATACCGCATTTTACGTATAACGGTATATTATACTCGAAGGATTATTTAAAAGAGCAACGAAAAAATGAACCTTAAATTTTCGCACATTGGCCTTATGGGTAGGCACACCAGTCCAGAAGCCCGTAGTACTTTAAGTTCTGTGGTGAGTTTTTTACATAGTAAAAAAATCGATATTTATGTCGAGCAAAGCTGTGCCCAATTTATGCCTCAAGGGTTGAGTCACATCGTTCCACAAGAAGATTTAGGCAGGCTTTGTGACTTAGTTATTGTCGTGGGTGGGGATGGCAGCCTGCTTAATGCCGCCAGGGCAATAGTGGATCACAATATTCCGGTAGTCGGTGTTAACCGAGGTCGGCGCGGATTTTTAACCGATATTTCACCACAAGCGTTAACCCAATCTTTAGAGCCCCTTTTACAAGGGCAATATCAAGAAGAACATCGTTTTTTACTTGAAATGGAATTATGGCGCAACGAAAAAATTTTTGGTAAGGGCATTGCGCTGAATGACGTCGTACTATACTCCGGCGACATCTCTCGAATGTTAGACTTTCAGGTATTCGTGGATCAACAATTTATTTATCGTCAACGATCAGATGGATTAATTACGGCGACGCCAACGGGTTCAACTGCGCACGCACTGGCAGGCGGTGGGCCCATCGTTCATCCTGCGCTTGAAGCCATCGTGCTGGTTCCGATGCATCCTTCTGTTTTAAGTAGTCGCCCCATTGTCATTGATAGTTCAAAAAAAATAGAACTTCACATCATGCCGGATGCCTATTTACATCCTCGTGTTAGTTGTGATGGGCAAGTGCATTTTGACGCTAAACCAGGAGATCGCATCATTATTTCACGTAAAGCAAAAGAATTGCTTCTGCTGCATCCAACTGATTATGATTATTACCATACTTTACGAACCAAGCTTGGCTGGACAGCCTAAGGTTTTTCATGTTGCAACATCTTTTTATTAAAGATTTAGCGGTAGTTGCTTTTGTCGACATGCATTTTTATACCGGCATGACTGTGATCACCGGTGAAACGGGCGCGGGTAAAAGTGTTTTGCTCGATGCCTTGGGATTAGCTTTAGGCGAGCGTGCCGATAATCAACTGATCCGCCCAGGCGCACAACACGCAGAAATTGCTGCTACGTTTGATATTAGTGCGCTTTCTGCTGCAGTATTATGGCTTGCCAATTGCGAATTAGCGGGTGACGATAAAGAGCAATGTTTGATCCGACGGATCATCTATGCCAATGGACGTTCGCGTGCGTTTATTAATGGGTGCCCTGTCACCACCCAACAATTACGCCTGTTAGGAGAACATTTAGTCCAAATTCATGGCCAACATCAGCATCAGAGATTATTAAAAAGCACTGAACAATTGAGGCTTCTTGACGCCTTCGGCCAACACGATGAACTCGTGAGTCAAGTTAAAACCGCCTTTAAAGAATGGGAAAAATGCCAGCAAAAAAAACAAGCGTTGTTGCAATCAGCAGACACGGCGCAAGCACAAAGCGATTTACTGCAATATCAAATTACCGAATTAGAGGTGCTAGCTCTTGCTGAAGACGAATTAGAGCAATTATATCAAGAGCATGATCAACTGGCTCATGCTCAAAGCTATATTCAATCGTCTGAACATGCCTTAGCATGGTTAATCAACAGTGAAGAAAATAATGTTTCGCGAGGGATCTCACAAGTCTTATCATTGATTAAACCTTATCTTGAAAAATCAAAAACACTTGCCAATGCTCATGAATGTCTTGAAAATGCCAGGATCCAAGTGGAAGAAGCGGTTGCGGAAATCAATCATTTTATCCATCATCTGGCAATTAACCCGAGTCGTTTAGCCGAAATAGAACGTCGGTTAGAGCGCATTCATGAAATTGCGCGTAAACACAAGGTAGAACCGCTAAAATTATATCAACATCACCAACATTTAACGGAAAAAGCGCAACACTTTTTAGCGCTGGAAGAAACTCTGAAAGAAATTGATCAATCTTTGCAGATCATCGAAAAACAATATCAACAAGTCGCACCTCAGCTTAGTGAAATGCGACGAAATACTGCAGTCAAATTGACACAAGAGATCACGCAGTGTTTACAACAACTTGGCATGCCTGGGGCAATCTTTACCATCGATTTAAATGCCCACCACGATAACCATTTGCACCTCAATGGAAATGAAAACATTGTGTTCAATGTTAGCGCTAACCCCGGGCACCCAGTACAACCTTTAAATAAAGTGGCTTCGGGCGGTGAATTATCGCGGATCAGTTTGGCTTTAGAAATGATCACCTCGAAATATTTAGATACCCCATGCTTAATATTTGATGAAGTAGATGTTGGGATCAGCGGGAAAATTGGCACATTGGTTGGCAAAGCATTATATGAACTTGGAAAATCCACTCAGGTGATCTGCGTGACCCATTTACCCCAAGTGGCTGCATTTGGTAATCATCACATTCAAGTGACCAAAACACGATTTGAAAATAGCACGTTAACAGAAATTCAAGTATTGAATGATCCACAACGGATCGATGAGATTGCTCGAATGCTGGGCGGAATGGACGTCACCACTCAAGCACGCGCGCATGCAAAACAATTATTACGACATCAAGAAACATTAACGGTAGCGTGACGACTCCAACCACCCGAAATGATAGGTGGTGAACTCTGTAAAGGGGTGTTAAACGCCCGAAAGAACAGCCAAGCCAGAACCTACCCCTAACCCAATAAAACCCATTGCGCCCATGGTTGTTCCGTACGCACCAACCGTAGGGGGTGTACTCATAGTACAGCTACAAACTAAAAGAGAAACCCCACCGATTGCTGCAAAAAGTAACATTGTTCCTCCAATGGTTGCTACTTTTTCTTCCCAACCACCGCCTGATACTTGACAAATTTCTATATGAGTTAAGTTACGCATGTTATCCCCTATTTTTCAATCTCTCAGACACCCTAAAGGGATTTATTAGAACTAAGTCAAAATTATGAGTATTTATTTTTAGTTATAAATTAAATCAAGTCGCATAGTTTAATTGTTTGTGCTCTGATAAGCAACCTATTTGCTTATCCTGCGCCCCTCAACAGTACCTGTTAATAACACAGAGTGACATAATTTTCTAGTATTATCGCGAATAAATAAATTTTAATTTGAACGATAAAGAACTAACATCTGTTGCCTTTTTGCCGTTAATTATGTTTTCAACTCTTGCAAGGAGTTTAATTCAATGAATACGATAACCAAAATAATTTTCATACTCACGGTGATTTGGACGGCAGGCTGTACAACTGAATCATATAGTTATGATTACGGTGGGACTGGATACATTTATAATGGATGCTGTGATTATGGGTCTTATAACAACCCAAAATATAGCATGGGGTGTGATCATACAGGATGTTATAATAAGTCATGTTGTGGATCGGCGTGGCGGTAAGAGTATATTGGGCTAAGCCCACATTGAAGAAATGAAGCTACATAATGTCACTGCGCCCACGTTGAAGAATTGTCGCGAAGCGACATAATGTCTCCCTTTGAAAAAGGGAGACCGCGCGTAGCGCAGAGGGATTTTAGAATTTATCGATAATGTCCCCTTTCGTAATAATATTCATCGACAGTGTAATCGCCATCATCGTAATCTTCATAATATCGATCTTCAAACCTTCCTCGATAACGAGGGGGAGGCGCAAAACGCCTATCATCACGATAATAACGCCCTCTCATGTCGCGCGCGCGTTCATTACTCGCTACCATACTGCCGCCAATCCCACCAAGCGCAGCGCCAATCAAAGCACCCGGCCCTGCATTGCCTGATAAAGAACCCATTGCAGCTCCACCCAATGCACCTAAAGCAGAGCCACTTAATACCCCCTGTTCTTCAGGAGCCATATTGGTACAGCCAACCAGAAACAATAATGTTGCAGCAGAAACCAGTGTGGTTACAACTTTCATTTGAATACTCCTACCTTAAGTTATGCGAAACGAATTCTTATCAAAATTGCTAAAATTTTTACACTAGTCGAAAAATTTTGTCTAGAGAAATCAAAATTATTTTATAAAAAGCGTGCATTTGCACGAAAATTTTGTGAAGAAGATTGGAGGCCCAGCCGATACTGCTCTTATGGGTTAATGCGTCAAAAGGTGAAAATATGAGATCAGCATTATTTATATTGTTACTATTGATCCTTCCCGTATGTTACGGCTTTGATTATAGACCTGATTACAACGATGGGTACTACATTCATCAACATCAACCTGGATATTTCTTTGCAAACATTAATGGACGGTACTACCCAGATTATCAAGATCCTAAATTTTATCGTAATCTTTATTGCCGTCATCACCACTGCCGTGGGAAGTTGTATCACCCTAGAATTTACAAACATGTCTTTTATCGCTATTACACGCGTGATGGGATTTCTAAGGAATACTACATTCCCTAGGATGTCATAAAAATATCAGAAACCTGCCAATTTAGGGTTGACAGTCTAATGAGTTGTCAGTAAATTAACTAGTCGTTAGTCTAAAGGTTTTTTGGGTTATGATATTCTTTGTTCTTTTATTCAAGCTTGTAAAGCAGCTTGGCAGTTCCTTATGGAACTATTTTAAGCCTATCAATCAAGCAGCTCAAAAACAGCCAGAGCACGATGATGTTATTCCTGAGAAACAGCCACAGAACAAAGCTGTTGCTTCTAAGAAACAACCTGAGCTCAAAGTTGTTGCTCCTAAAAAACAACCTGAGCGCAAAATTGTTACTACGCCTAAGACACAACTTGAGCGTAAAATTGTTACTACGCCTAAGACACAACCTAAGCGCAAAATTGTTACTACTCCTAAGACACAAACTCAGCGCAAAGTTGTTACTCCTCGTAAGACACAATCTGAGCGCAGAATTGTTACTCCTCTTAAGACACAACCTGAGCGCAAAATTGTTACTCCTCCTAAGAAACAACCTGAACGCAAAGTTGTTGCTCCTAAGAAACAACCTGAGCGCAAAGTTGTTACTCCTCGTAAGATACCACCAAAGCACGAAGATTTTATTTTTGAGAAGAAGCCACGACAACCTATTGCTAAGCTAAAGATTTTTGATAACACTCCCCAAAGTGGTGCGGCCTCTGCAGAAAAAGAGGCACAAAGCTTACATCAACGTTTATTACAATTTTATAGGGTTGAGGGTCGCGAAGTATGCGATAGGCTTCTTGCGCCTTTTTTAAAGGGCAATTATCATCCCTGGTTTGATGATGCGCTTATCAATGAATTCATGATCTTTCTTACGAAGCAATTTAGTTCAACTTCTTGCAACATTACGCATATCGATTCTACCCTTCGTGATAAATCTACTTTTGAAGAATATCTTTCCGATTTAAAAACAAAGGAAAAAACTACATTTAAACGCACTCGAGAAAGATTGACCAGCGCAAATCTTATTTTTTATCCCATTCAAAGTGTTACTGCACAAGGAGGTAAGCATTGGTATTTAATAATTATTGAAAAAAAATCAGCAAATCACTATTTGATCCAAGCGTTAGATGGTTTTAATTCTAAAACACAACATCCACCTTTTTTTGCCGAAGTCAAAAAAATTATGATTGCCGCTACTCAAAATGAAAACCTCTCTTTTGAAACGAGAAGCTTAAATATTCCTAGGCAAAGAGGCGTAAACGATTGTGGCCCCCTGGTTTGTTTTGCTGCTTATCAGATGGCCAAAAATGCCCTTTCTGAAAATCCCTTTGCAAAATGGGACCCTAAAAAATATTCTCCGTGTGATTATGAACCAGCGCGCTTGTTTATTGCGCAAAAATTACTTGCCTGGAAAGAAGCTGAACGCCAGCAAAAAGATCAACAAAAAGATAAAGAAACGCCCAAAAGCGCGCAACCTGCATTGCTTACTCAATATAAAGCTTCAGCTGAAGAGCAGAAAAATACTCGAAAAACACAAAACAAATCTGCCAGTGTTGAGATCCTTTCTGCTGCGCCCGACAAGCCTGCAGCAAAAAAAGAGCAAAATACGACTACTCCAAAATCACAGATTAAGGATCCAAAGCCTGTTCCTGGCACGTTCGGCAGGTCCCATAGAGATAGAGGCAGTGTTCGTTTATAACAAAGCCAAACTGCTCGGCAATAGCGATTTGTCGATCTTCAATAATTTTGTCAACAAATTCTTCAACTCTGCCGCATTTAATACAAACTAAATGATCATGATGGGTGCCTTCATCTAATTCAAACACCGCATGACCCGTTTCAAAATGATGACGGATCACCAAGCCTGCTGCTTCAAATTGGGTCAGCACGCGATAAACGGTTGCCAAGCCGACATCGTCACCGGATTCTAATAATTTTTTGTAGACTTCTTCAGCGCTAATATGGCGTTGCGCGGTGGATTCTAAAATACTTAAGATTTTAAGGCGGGGGACCGTGACTTTTAAGCCGGCTTTTTTGAGATCTTTATTTTCGAGTTTATCTTCTAACATATCAACACCATCTCTACCATAAGCCAGCTAATTTAACATGAATCATGAACTGGGAAGAAGGGTAACTTGCCGAGAACCTTGGTAAATGATAGCCTTGCCGTCATCTAAACAATGCTGTTTACTTGAGTTTTTTAAATAACAATATGAAAAAAATTGTACCAACATTTTTTAAAATTATTCTCTGGCTATGCCTCTCAGTGTGTCTTAACGCCTGCTTTATTCACCCCTTTAAATTCGATATCGATCAAGGCAATGTGATCACCGCAGATAAAGTAGCAGAAATTCACCCTGGCATGAGCCAAGAGCAAGTGCGCTACATGTTAGGTACGCCCATGCTTGTCGATATTTTTCACCCTAATCGTTGGGATTACATTTATATTGATATTCCTGGAAAAGGCAAAGAAACACGACGCCATTTTGCTATTTTCTTTGTGGATGGACAGGTTGATCACGTAAAACACGATCCTGCTTCTTAGCCTGTTGAGCGCGCATTTTTCGTAATTCCATCGCACTTTGCGCAAGAGGGCGATAGATCTCGACGCGATCACCTGCTTGTACTTCAACGTTTAAATCCATTAATTTGTTAAAAATCCCTACTTTATTGCTACCATGTAAATCAATTTCGGGAAAATAATCGAGGATCTTTGACTGCAAAATGGCTTGTAAAAGCGTGGTGCCTACCGTCACCGTTAAAGGAATAATTTTAGTGTTTGTCGCGCCGGCATAGACCACTTCAATTTCAATTTCAGCCTTAGGTTGCATATACTCTTCCCACTTTGCTTTTATGCATTGTTGCCACGCCCCTTCGCCTCCTCATGTATTACGTATACACTCCGGGGGCTCAGGGGCGTCGGCGCCTCGCCTAAAATCAAAGTGGTTTGAGTAAATTTGGTGAGCTCTGGCGGTAAAAGCTTGAACTAACGTGCTAGCAATATGGTGAAAAATTGGCCCAACGGTGATGGTAAGTAGTTTACTGTTAAATTCAAAAGAAAGATTAAGGGTGATTCGACTACCTTTTTCTGCCAATGATTCAAAATGCCAGGTGCCTTCTAAGTAACGAAAAGGGCCCTTCAGTAAGCGCATTTCTACGCGTTGATGTGGTAACAACTTATTGAGGGTCGTAAAAGATTTACCTATGATTCCTTTGGCAAAATGCACCGTTGCCTCGATTTCATCCTGGGTGCGCTTTTGCACTTTAGCATCGGGACACCACGGTAAAAAGTGGGGATACTGCTCAATGTCATTTACTAACTCGAACATTTGCGCGCAACTAAACGGAACTGAGGCACAATGGACAATGGTGGTCATACGCTATCAATAACTTTACCTAACATGATAAGTATCATTATATGAGTATTATTTATTTTTCGCAGCAGGAACGTATAATAATCCGATTATGAGTAAAAAACGCCCTTCGAGTGACAATAACCGCATCGCTGAAAACCGCAAAGCGCGGTTTGAGTACGCCGTTGAAGAAAGCTTTGAAGCTGGTATCGTACTTCAAGGTTGGGAAGTCAAAAGCCTTCGTGCAGGCAAAGGTGGGATCGCCGATAGCTACGTTATTATGAAAAACGGCGAAGCTTGGCTATTAAACGCACAGATCTCCCCGCTTCTCTCTGCTTCTACTCATATCAATCCCGAAACCACGCGTACACGTAAATTATTACTAAAACACAAAGAGCTAAAACGACTAATAGGTGCAGTTGAACGTCAAGGCTACACGATTGTTCCGTTAACCATGTATTGGAAACATGGCCTTGCTAAAGTTCAAATCGCGATTGCTAAAGGTAAAAAACTTTACGATAAACGTGAAACTACCAAAAGACGTGAATGGGAACGTAGTCGACACAGATTACTGAAATAGCAAAAAAATCCATAATTTACCAATAAGTTCCTATAAGATCTTGTACTTTATTTTTATAAGATTTATATTATGTATTGGGGGCGACCCTGGATTCGACGCAGTCCATGAAATCAAAGGTGCATGCCGAGTACACAGTTTAATCTCGTAAATCTTGACTGTAACGTTATAGTTGCAAACGATGAAAGCAACGGAGTTAGCGACGTAAAAGTCGCTGCTTAACTCCCCTCCTACCAGCCGTGCTTGTGCAGTTGGCTAGGGGGTCGATAATACAAGATCGCTTTTCAAACCGCCCAGTACTGAAAGGCTAAAAACACGGGCTCGCTGAGACTACCCACGCTAGATCAGGATAGGATCAGCTAAACCTAATGGTCTAGATAAGCATGTAGACCCTCTGACGTAATATCTGCGGACGCGGGTTCAATTCCCGCCGCCTCCATTGCTTTGAGTCATATCGAATAATTCATAATGATCCCCTCTTATCCTCATTAACCGACGAATGGTATACACATTGTCAATAC
>JBIOEB010000085.1:0-9030 GCA_044445585.1 Candidatus Berkiellales bacterium | reverse complement strand
TTTCATGAACCTTATAGTATGATCTTAGAAGAAGAATGGCAAAAAAAGATGGTAGAATATTTGCATCAAAATCATAAAATAACAATTAAAGAAGCTGGAATATTATGGGAAGTAGCAAATCGAACTGCGGCGACTAGATTAAACAATTTGCGTGATTTAGGTGTTTTAGTTGAAGTGAGTAAAAATCTGACCGATCCAAAGAAGCATTTCATATTAAAAAGACATACTTACGACCCATCTTAAGATCTTACTAACAAAGTCACTTTCAGATAGATTGCTTGGCTACACCGTTAAAATTTAACGTTGTTACCAGAAAATTATGCGGCATTGCTCGCAACGACGATGTTTATACCTTCGATTCGCAGGGATATTTCAACTCGCGAGAGGCGAGTAAGTTTAAGGGAAAATTCAATCGGTTGAGAAGAAAACTTGTATAATCAACATTGACAATAGAAATTTCATCAGTTAGCCTACTCGTCGTTAATGGCCAACATTACAGGAGAAATATTATATGCGAATGCTTAGTAAACATGAAATGACTCAAATAGGTGGTGCTTCCGCATCATTGGATAAGTCTAGAGATAATTTAGCTGGATCTCTCCCGCAAAAAAACGACACTTTCATTTTTACCATGGAAGACCAAAATAGTGTTTTCGTTACTCGAAGAGGTAATGATGGTAAGCTCACATGTTCATATTCTTCAAACGGCCAAACACATTACTTCGAGCCATTTTTAAATGTCATGTGTTTTCATTGGTTTTGATAAATCATTGTTTAAATATTAATTCAAGTATGCGAGTGCACATGGATGTGTCTTCATCTAATCACCCCATCATTTGCCTTATGGGCCCGACCGCAAGCGGCAAAACCGATCTTGCCATCGCCTTGGTGCGCCATTTTCCAGTAGAAATTATCAATGTTGATTCTGCACAAATTTATCGCAACATGGATATTGGCTCTGGTAAACCTTCTCTGGAAACCCGCCAAACAGTAACACATCACTTGATGGACATTTTAGATCCACCACAATCCTATAGTGCAGCACAGTTTCGTCAGGAGGCTTTAATATTAATTGCCGATATTGTAAAACGAAATAAGATCCCCTTATGCGTTGGCGGAACGATGTTATATTTTAAAGCGCTTCAACAAGGATTATCTGTTTTACCCACTTCTGATCCCACACTTCGTGCGCAACTAGATGAAGCAATGGCTCGTGAAGGATTAGCCGTGCATTATGAACGATTAATGGCAATGGATCCCCTCACTGCAAAACGTTTACAACCTAAGGATCGTCAACGTATACAACGCGCATTAGAAATTTATGCCTTAACCCATCAGCCGATGTCATATTGGTTAGGGCAAAAAATCGACGAGACAATGCCATATCATTTTATCAATATTGCTTTAATGCCAATTGAAACGCCGCGTAGCCTATTACACCAACGGATCGAAAAACGGTTTGATGAAATGCTTCAAAATGGGTTGGTAGAAGAAGTTGAAAAATTATTGCAAAATCATCAATTAAATGTATCATGCCCCGCTTTAAAGGCAGTCGGCTATCGCCAAGTTGCGCAGTACTTATTAGGGAATTTATCTTTTGAAGCAATGCGCGAGAAGGCCATCGCCAGTACGCGGCAATTAGCCAAACGTCAATTAACTTGGTTGCGGCATTGGCCAAATTTAATTGCCTTTGATTTTATGGATCAACATTTACAATCTAAGGTGATTGCATATTTGGAGAGTATTTAGCATTAGTTTGCGAAGGAGTTAATCCCAAATATTTCCGCAAATAAAACACCGCAATATAAAACGGAATCGTATCTAATAACGCCATTATGGCTTTAAAAGTATAACTACATAAAATAAAAGACTTTAACTGCGTAAAATCATCGGTTTCGGTGGTTAAAGGTAAAGCATCGGTTAAATAATAGGCAACGGTGATCACGATCACGGTATCCAAAAATTGGCTCACCAGCGTCGAGGCGTTATTTCGTAACCACAAATGTTTTCCTGCAGTAAAATCCTTCCAAAAATGAAATAAATGAACATCTAATAATTGCGCTACTAAATAGGCAATCATTGATCCTATGACGCCACCCATCGTAAACACTCTGATCTTATAAAAAGCATGATCCGGGTGATTCAGTGGGGGCAAATTCGTGACAGGATCCATCGGCACTTCGGGGGGTAAAATTCCACTTAACCATAAAATAAAAATAATCCAAAGATTGATCATCAGGCCGATCCACACCACCAAATTGGCTTTTTCTTTGCCATAAAATTCTGAAATGATGTCGGTGCAAAGAAACGTCACCGGATACGGAAGCACGCCTAAAGGTAACACCATGGGGATGGACCATTCGCCAAAAGTGATGGTGAGATCGACAAAACGGCTTAATCCAAGCAGGTTAATGATCCCAAGCGTTCCAAGAAAGATCCCAGCCAAAATCATAAACACCCTTTCGCGCCTTTGGCTGAGTTTGATGGCTGTTGGTGCTTCTGGTGATCGAAATAGGGGTAGCAGATCCACAGCTGGTTCTCCAAATAGGTTCATTTTCCGACAAAAAAGCATATTATGCCAGGCAAGTAGACTTGATTACTAGTTAGGTAGCGAATAGACTACCACTTTAGGTTTGCACTAAACAAACCTTGTAGTTCATCCAAATGGGGAGACCCAATCATGCAGTATCACCAGAAAAAAATTGATTTCTTAAACCTTTTATTGTGGCTCGGTTTCATGTGGGGAATGTGTTTTCCAGTGATGTTGCCGGCAAGTGTCGATCATCACCTTCCACCAGAATGGGTGATTGATGAGCAGCAACGCCTTCATCCAGCAGCATACCATCGAATTGCTCATGTTTTACAAGAAGCTGCTAAGAAAAGACACGTTGAAGTGCGAGTATTTATTTTTGATCAAAAAGCAGAAAAATCTTTACAAGCGTTGGCAGATAAAAAGGTGGGCTTGTGGGAAAAAAAGCATCATACTGATCTTGTTCATAAACAAAAAGCATATTTAATCATTAATGTTGCTACGCGTGAATCCATGATCTTATTAGGACATCAAGTCATAAAAGATAACGTGTTAATGGAAGGTTTAAACAACATTCATCATAAAATTTTGATCCCGACGTTAATTCAGGGAGATCTAGATAAAGCAGTGTGGGAAAGTGCATTTGCTTTAACCATGGTATTAGATCATTGGCCATCAAAAGGAAAATTTGGTGTTTGGACGAAAATAAAATCGCATTTTTCCCTGCATCCCTTGTTAGGTTGGCTCTTGCTGTTTGCTGCCTTATGGTACGGTGTAAAATGGTATTATCGACCACAGGATGAAGACGTCGATAACGCCGAGAGTTTAACACCAGAAGAAATTTTATTTAAACATCAATTAGCAGCCCTTGAGTTACGAAGCAACTGTGCGCGGCCATTAGAAAGCATTGAAGCTTAAACAGGACTGACACAGTTTGTCCTCTCCTGCAAGCGCCTTGCCTAAAATAAAAAATTAATTGTGGGGGCCGGCCTTTTCCGGGTCGTTTTCTGGAACTGACACAGAACTGTCTCGTTCCTTGCCTAAAACAAAAAATTAATTGTAGGGGCCGGCCTCTGTGCCGGCCCGTTTTCTGGAACTGACTCAAGTAGTTCGAGTATAGCTTTCTATTAAAGGCGTGATAGTATAAATTTGAATAAATGTGACATGGCACCGAAAGTAAAGGTAAGAAAAATAAATAATAAGGAGCGATCCAATGTCAAAGGGCCAATCTTTACAAGATCCTTTTCTCAATGCGCTGCGCAAAGAGAAAATTCCTGTCTCGATTTATTTAGTTAATGGTATTAAACTGCAAGGCCAAATTGAATCGTTTGATCAGTTTGTTGTTCTCTTAAAGAACAGTGTAAGTCAAATGGTATATAAGCATGCCATTTCGACAATCGTTCCAGCCAAAAACATTACTGCGAAACTTCCAGTGATGAATCAAGAAGGCGAAGATTTTAGTATAGGTAATGCGTGAGGAGCTTAATATTTGTTTGAGCGGCCTAGTAGTGGCGAAAGGGCTGTTCTTGTCCAAGTAACTTTTCGTTATTTTAGCGAGCAATCCGATCTTAGCGAACTGAGCGAGCTAGTGGTAGCAGCGGGAATGGAGCCTGTGGCGACGACAACCAGCGTTCGAGATAAACCTGATCCTAAATTTTTTATCGGAAAAGGAAAACTTGAAGATCTTGCTGGGGTCATTCAAGGATCTTCGGCCGACGTCGTTGTGTTTAATCACGAATTAAGTCCTTCTCAGGAAAGAAACATTGAACGGCAGATTAAATGTCGTGTGTTATCACGCACTGGTTTGATTTTGGCGATTTTTGCCCGTCGAGCGCGCACCTTCGAAGGGAAATTACAGGTTGAGTTGGCACAATTAGAACATCAATCCACCCGTTTAGTTCGAGGTTGGACTCACCTTGAGCGGCAAAAGGGCGGAATTGGTTTACGCGGCGGACCTGGCGAAACGCAGTTAGAAGCCGATCGACGAATGATCCGCGAAAAAATAGCGGTGATTAAAAAGCGACTCGAAAAAGTAAAATTGCAACGGCAACAAAGCCGCCATGCCAGGCAACGTGCCGAGGTTCAAACTATTTCATTAGTTGGTTATACTAATGCCGGTAAGTCGACCTTGTTTAATATGCTCACTGGATCACATGTTTGGGTAGCAAATCAACTGTTTGCCACGCTAGATCCCACCTTACGATCGATTGAACTAAAGGGCATTGGAAGGGTGGTATTGGCCGATACAGTAGGATTTATTCAGAATTTACCCCATACATTAGTAGACGCTTTTCGTGCTACCTTAGAAGAAACTTGCCAAGCCAGTTTATTATTGCATGTTGTTGATGCAAGCAATGAAAAATACGAAGATAATATTCATCAAGTGGATCTCGTATTAGCAGAAATCGGAGCCAACCATATTCCGCAACTGCTTGTTTTTAATAAAACCGACTTACTCAATGGTAAGCAGGTACCTGGAGAAGTAGAGCGTAATAAAGAGGGGCTGGTAACCAAAATTTGGATTTCCGCTTTAAAAAACCAAGGATGTGATTTGCTGCTAGATGCTTTGCAAGGTAGGCTAAGCAATGAAAGGGTTCATGGTGTACTGCGTTTATCAGGGGAGCAAGGACAAGTCAGAGCGCAGCTTTATGCTGCAAAAGCAGTTGTTGGTGAAACTACAGATAATGAAGATGGTTGGGAAATAACAATAGATATGACTAAATTTCAATGGGAAAAGCTGTGTCAACAGCATGTTGGGCTATCAGATCGCTTATTGATGTTGTCAATGAAAAGAGGTTAAACATGTCTTGGAATGAACCCGGTGATCGGGATGATAAAAGTAAAAAAAAGGAAAAGGATCCGTGGGGTCGGCAAGGTGGCGCCGATGTTCCACCCAACATCGATGAAGCATTGCGCCAAATTCAGCAAAAGTTGCGCTCATTGTTTGGCGGAAGGGAAGGTCCAACAGGATTTAGCAATAAACCTCCGGCAACCAATAGTAGAACGTTTAGCTTTTCGATCATTGGTTTAATTGCATTTTTAATTTATGTCGCCAGTGGCATCTTTGTCGTTCAACCGGCCGAAGAAGCGGTGATATTACGCTTTGGTCGATATGTGAGAACAGTCGGGCCAGGCCCACATTGGATTGCGCATTTTATTGAAGCCAAAAAAATATTAAATGTTCAAGAAATTAAAACCAGTAAACGCGGTGGGCCTATGCTGACGCGAGATGAAAATATCGTAAGTGCTGAAATTGCCGTACAATATCGGATCAGCAATGCGCGTGATTATCTTTTTAATGTAGTGGATCCCGAAAGAACACTCGAGCAAGTTTCTGATAGCGCGTTGCGTGCAGTGGTGGGGCAATCCTCCCTTAACGAAGTGTTAACCAGTGGCCGAAGTGAAATTGGTACAGAAATCCGCAAACAAGTTCAGCAAAATCTTAATAATTATCAATCAGGTTTAGAAATTTCTGACTTGGCCGTGCAACAAACCAAAGCTCCTGAAGAAGTTAAAGATGCGTTCGACGATGCCATTAAGGCACAGCAAGATGAAGAGGGATTAGTGAATAAATCCGAAACCTATGCACAAAAGGTGATCCCTATCGCAGAAGGTTTTGCAAAACGTGTATTGCAAGAAGCCAATGGCTATAAAGAAAAAGTCATTTTAGAAGCCGAAGGTAAAACGGCAAAATTTGCGAAAATATTACCCGAATATCAACGTTCACCGCGGGTTACTCGTGAAAGATTGTTTATCGATACCTTGCAAGAAGTTTACGCAAACACGCCGAAAATACTCATTGATACGAATAATAGTAATAATTTAGTGTATTTGCCTTTAGATAAACTTATCGACCAACAGCGGTCGGTTTCTTCTCAGCAACCTAAAGAGGAAGAAACACCGGTGAGTTTGGCTGAACAACATACGAATCAAAGCGTTGCTTCTGTTCCTCGTCGGATATTTCGACCAAGCTACGATGATGCTGAACGCCCTACTGAGGGAGGAGAATAAAAATGGGTCGTACCACCAAAACTTTTATTTTTGTCGTCATCATTTTTGGAGCTATTATTGCTTCTTTAAGTTTGTTTGTAGTCGATGAAACCAAACGAGCCATTGTATTGCGCCTGGGAAATATCGTTGAAAGAACCGATGAACATTTGCTGCTTACGCCCGGGCTTCATGCGAAATTGCCCTTGCTGGATTCAGTACGCTTATTAGATTGGCGGGTCCAATCGCTAGAAATTAACGCCTCGCGGATCCCAACCAAGGAAAAAAAGGAGTTGATCGTCGATTTGTTTACCAAATGGCGGATCCAAGATGCTGAAAAATTTTATAAAGCGACTGCCGGTGGCAATTTCAAACGTGCCGAGCAATTGTTGCGAGAAAAAATTGTCGATGGTTTGCGCGGTGAATTTGGTCGACGCAAATTAAACGACGTGGTGTCGCAAGATCGTCAAAAAGTAATGGATAAAATCCGCTTCGACGCGAACAATACTGCCAAAACTTTGGGAGTAGAAGTAGTGGATGCACGGATCGTGCGGATTGAATTACCACAAGAAGTGAGTGTGGCGGTATTTAATTTAATGCGTACTGAGCGTGAGCGAGTAGCCGAAGGTCATCGTGCGCAAGGAAAATCGCGTGCAGATGCCATTCGTGCGAATGCTGATAGGCAAGTGGTTGTGATTAAGGCTACCGCCGAAAGCCATGCCCAACAAGTACGAGGGGACGGCGATGCGCGTGCTTCGCAGATTTATGCCGAGGTTTACGGCAAAGATCCTGAATTTTACAGTTTTTATCGCAGCTTGGAAGCCTATCGTGAGACATTTAAAGGGAAAAATGATATGCTGGTCATCAAACCGGATGATGCCTTTTTCAAATATTTTAGACGCCATGGGGCACAAGAGGGTCAGAAGGGATAATCATCGATCATCGTGTGATCGGGCGCCAAAGCGCCCGATTTTTTTTGGTAGGTTGACATGAGAGAACTTAAGAAAGTCTAGGAATAAATATGGCAAAAACGATGGTAATTTTAGGTGGGCAATGGGGAGATGAAGGCAAAGGGAAAATTGTCGATTTGCTAACGGAACAAGCACAATTTGTCGTTCGTTTTCAGGGAGGCCATAATGCCGGCCATACGCTGGTGATCGATGGCAACAAAATGGTATTGCATTTAATTCCTTCAGGGATCCTCCACCCGCATGCAAAGTGTATTTTAGGGCAAGGCGTTGTCATTTCACCACAAGCACTTTTGGATGAAATGGATTTGCTAATAAGCAAAGGTATTCCTGTGCAGGAACGTTTACGCTTAAGTGGCGCCGCGACTTTGGTGTTGCCTTATCATGTGGCGCTCGATAAAGCGCGCGAGGGGATCCAAGGAAATAAAGCAGTTGGCACTACTTGTCGTGGCATTGGCCCTGCTTATGAGGATAAAGTTGCCAGACGTGCGTTGCGCGTGGTCGATTTATTTAATCCGCAGCGTTTTGCACAAAAATTAGAGGCTATTTTGGAATATCACAATTTAGTCCTCACGCAATATTATAAGGTGGCTCCGGTAGCAAAAGAGCCGATTCTAGCCGAAGCGCAGCTTGCCAGCGAGCGCTTAAAAGATTTGGTGGTAGATGTTCCTGCACTCCTTGCTGCAAGTTATCGCGATAATGCATTTATTGTATTTGAAGGAGCACAAGGTACTTTATTGGATATTGATCATGGAACCTATCCTTATGTGACTTCTTCTAACACTACGGCAGGCGGTGTGGCAACAGGCAGTGGTTTCGGGCCGCGTTATTTACAAGAAATTATCGGTGTGATGAAGGCTTATTGCACGCGTGTGGGTGGTGGGCCTTTTCCAACAGAATTAAAAGATGAAGTGGGTCAACATTTATCCACGGTAGGACAAGAATTTGGTGCAACGACTGGCCGTGCGCGTCGTTGTGGTTGGTTTGATGCTGTGGCGATGCGTCGCTCAGCTCAGCTAAATAGTTTGTCTGGCCTTGCGATCACCAAATTAGATGTACTTGATGGGTTGGCGGAAGTTAAGATCTGCACGCGCTATCGGCATCAAGGAGAAGAGTGGGATGTGCTCCCGGTGGATACCGAATTACTGAGTCAATGTGAGCCTATTTACGAAGTTTGGCCCGGGTGGCAGCAAAGTACCCGTGGGGTAAAAGAGTGGAAGGCGTTGCCCGAAGCAGCGCAAAAATATCTTAATCGACTATCTGAATTAGTGGGAACACCGATAAAATTAATTTCTACTGGAGCAGATCGTCGGGATACAATTATGTTGTAGCCACTACACATTGCGGCCGCGTCCTCTTGCCTACGTACCGCGCTTTATGCGCGGTATCCAGCGGTTAATTTCTGGATGCCGCGCATAAAGCGCGGCACGTAGGGTGAGGCGGCTCAGGGGTTCGGGTGATGACTAGCCTAAAAAGTGTAGGGGACGGCAAAATCCCTCTGCGCTACGCGCGGTCTCCCTTTTTCAAAGGGAGACATTATGTCGC
>JBIOEB010000084.1:0-9084 GCA_044445585.1 Candidatus Berkiellales bacterium | reverse complement strand
GATAAGTACGAAGCGCTTGGCCATCGATCCAAGCTTGGGTTAAAGCCGCAAAAATTTGTTCTTTGGTGCCACCAAATAATTTAGTAACAATACCGGTGGTTGCCACTTTGACTAACAGCACATGATCTAAACCTAAGGTATTAAAACTATTTTGTAATGAGAATATTCCCTGTATTTCATAAGCTCGGATCATCGCATCTAACACATCGTGCAGGGTATAAGTAGCATGCGGAAAAACATCTTGGCGCCTTGACACAAAATCCATCACGCTTAAAATCCCACCTAAATTGTCGGATGGATGCCCCCACTCATGCGCCAGCCAAGTATCGTTATAATCTAACCATCGAATTAAAGTGCCAATGTCGAAAGCCGCTTTAATCGGATCAAGCTCAAAAGATGTGCCTGGTACACGAGAACCATGCTCAATTTTCATTCCAGAAACCCACGGCCCTAATAACTGGGTGCAATCTTTAAAAGTCAGCGCCAACATGGCACAGCCCAAACTGTCGGCTAAACAATATTGCGCGGTTTTAAAAGCTAATTCGCTGGTGATCTCATAATCAACGATATAATCAGCGATTTTGATAATAATATTATCGACGGGGGGCTTAATATTTTTAGATAGATCTGTGCTCATTTGCGTTTTCTAACCACGTTTATTTAAAGGAACAAAAACTTGTGGAGAAACTCCGGTATATTCTGCTAACGGCCGAATTAATTTATTATCATGCCGTTGCTCAAGAATATGCGCCGCCCAACCCGTGGTACGCGAAATCACAAAAATAGGCGTAAATAAAGGAATAGGGATCGAGCAAAAATAATAGGCACAAGCGCTATAAAAATCTAAATTGGGAAATAACTTCTTTTGCTCACGCATGACTTTTTCAATACGCTCGGCAACCGGGAAAATGGTTTTATCTTCAAGTTGTTGGCTAAGGAGTTTCGCTTGAGTTTTAATGACTTCGGATCGCGGATCAGAAATAGTATAAACCCGATGTCCAAACCCCATTATTTTTTCACGCATGGCAAGTTTTTGTAATAGTCCTTCTTCCGCTTGTTGCGGATTAGCATATTGCAAAATCAACATCATTGCAGCTTCATTAGCACCACCATGTAACGGCCCGCGTAAGGTGCCAATCGCAGCACAGATACTTGAATAAAAATCTGATAACGTCGAAGTGCAAACTCTAGCGGCAAAAGTTGAAGCATTAAATTCATGTTCAGCGTATAAGGTCAGTGAAGCATCCAAAGTTTGGATCATTAATTCACCGAGCTCGGTTTCGGGATCAAATTCCTCACCTAATAATAAGCTTAAAAAATATTCCGCTAACATGGTTGAATCAGATCGGACATTGATTTTACGCCCACTGCGATGATAATGATACCAATATAATAAAGCGGCTGGAAAAACCACTAATAAACGATCGGCGATGTCTTGACCCGTACGATAAAAAGTTTCGGGTTCTAATGTCCCTAATAAAGAACAGGTGCTTCGCAACACGTCCATGGGATCGGTGCTGCCTGGAATATTTTCGAGCATGTCGGTGAGGGCTTTTGGCAAACCACGATAACTATGCAGTTTTTCAATATAATGTGCCAGTTGATGCTCGCTGGGTAATTGACCATAGATTAATAAATAGGCCACTTCTTCAAACGAGGCTTTTTTAGTTAAATCAAAAATTGAATAGCCTCGATAATATAAATTATTTCCTTCATTCCCCACATGACAAATCGCTGTTTGCCCTGCGACAATTCCTGCCAATCCACCTTTAAACGCTACCATCATCCTTCTCCATGTTCTTCATATAAGACTCGAGTTCCTTCTCATAAGCTTCATAATTCAACAAATGGTACAGCTCTTCACGTGTTTGCATTAAATGCACAACGGATTGTTGTGTCCCCGTTTCACGCAACACAGAATAGATCGCTAAAGCGACTTTATTCATTGCTCTAAAAGCACTGAGCGGATATAAAATCATACTGATCCCAACTTGAGCGAGTTGATCACGGGTAAAAAGCGGCGTTAAACCAAATTCGGTAATGTTGGCTAAAACAGGAACCGAAAGACTGCGACAAAATTTTTCATATTGGGTTAAACTGGTGGCTGCTTCAACAAAAATAGCATTGGCACCTGCTTCTTGATAAGCAAGCGCTCTGTCGAGTGCGCGATCTTCTCCTTCGACGGCAATAGCGTCGGTACGTGCCATCACCATAAAACTATCGCGATCGCGGCCATCTAACGCAGCGTTAATTTTTCCAACCATATTGGATATGCTGATTAATTGCTTGCCACTGCGGTGCCCACATCTTTTTGCTTCGGTTTGATCTTCAATATGCGCACCGGCTGCTTTTGCGCGTGAAATCAGCTGAAAAGTACGACGCACATTTATTGGGCTACCCCAGCCTGTATCCACATCCACTAATAAAGGCAAATCAGAAGCTGCCGTGATCCGACGCACACTTTCAAGCACATCATTTAAACTTGTCATCGCTAAATCCGGTAAAGCAAAATTTGCATTTGCCACCCCTGCTCCTGACAAATAAATGGCGCGATGCCCTGCTTGTTCTGCTAAACGCGCAGCCAGAGGGTTAATCACCCCAACAATTTGTAAGGGTTTTTCGGTGGTGATAAGATCCTGTAAGCTGATCAACTACGACTCCAGTGGTGCGAGAGGATTCATTAATTGTAGCGTGAGGGTTGGTTGGCAACAATATAGTGAGCACAGGTAACAACGCATAAAAGTATGTAGGGGACGGCCTCTGTGCCGTCCCGTGAAGAGTATACTCAAACCACTTTGCTTTTAGGCGAGGCGCCAAGCGAACGAAGCCCCAGGAGTGTACGCTTTGGTACACGACTGGGGTGAGCAAGCGCAGGCAACAAAGCATAAAAGTAAAGTGGGAAGAGTATAGGAGTTTTTAATCCTCTGTAAAGGATCCTTCCGGCGCATACCAATGCGGTTTTTTAAATTTCATAAATAAAAAGGGTGGGATCACCAACAACCAAAAACCCGCTAACAAATACCCTTCATAAAACAAAAGATCGCCAGTATGAATTTGTTTTGGTGGTAAATAACAAATTAAAAAACCAAATAATGTTGATACAATGCCCATTCCACCCACCAACCATATCCCCCAATTTCGACCAGGAATGCGATACTGACGCACAATGTGTGGTTGGCTATAACGTAATCTGATCGCAGCAGCAAAAATTAAAATGTACATCGTCATTGCAAATTGAATGGTCAGTGCGGTGATAATCCAAAATGCACTATTGGCGTTAGGCATAAAGAAAAAAACTAAGGTTAATAGCGATCCGACAATGGCTTGAAATAGCATGGTCCCAATAGGCATGCCACGATCATTTAATTTATGCAGAAACGGTGGCAAAAAACCATCTTCTGCCGACGCTAAGATCCCTTTAGCAGGCCCAATAATCCAAGTATTCACTCCCGCTAATGAACCCATCGCCGCAAAAAAAGCGATTAATGGCAATGCCCAATCCATATCAAATGCATCAAAAAACTCACGAAAAGCTTGCATCAGCCCGGCAAACAAACTTACCTCATGATGAGATACCACAAAAGCAATGGATAAAGATCCTAAAATCGATAATAAAATGATGATCACTGAAGAAATTAAAATAGCACGCGGATAATCTTGCTGTGGGTGTTTGGCTTCTCTGGCATGATACGCCGACATTTCCATTCCGGCAAAGGCTAACAACACACCAGCAAAAAACACCATATTACTGGGATCAAAATGTGGAATAAGATTAGCAACACTCATTTCGATTTTTAAAGGATGCCCCAAAATTAACCATAGCATGCCCAACACAATCATTAATATGCCTGGTAAAATCGTGCCAAATAGCGCACCTAACGCGCTTACCCAACCAGAAGCCTTCATGCCTAAAAAATTAATTAAAGTTGCAAGCCAAAAAGTAGATAACATGGTGGCAACCATATACCATTTATTATCAATTAGCGCTGGCATAAAAATATAGGCGAATGCGGCACTGGTAAAGGTTAACACTGCCGGAAACCAAGAAATACTTAACATCCATGAAACCCAAATGGCAAAGAAACCACAGTTTTTACCAAACGCTTCTGATACCCAACGATATAATCCCCCTGCTTTTGGCCAACCGGTGGCTAATTCCGCGCAAACTAATGCGGTCGGAATGAAAAATACAATGGCGGCTAAAATATAATAAAATAGCGAAGCAAAACCATATTCCACCATAATGGAAAGATTACGCAAACTGATGATCGCCGCGACGTTAATCATGGCTAAGGTGAAAACCCCTAAAACGCGACGTTTATAAACCAAAGTGGACCCCTAATGTATTCTTATTCATTCGCCACCCCATACGGCACATGCCCCGACGTCACCTGCTGACTCGCATTTTCACAATGCTTTTGCTGATCATCAAAAAAGATATCGGCCTGAAAAGCAGCTAGAAAATCCCCTTTAGGCAATCCACCTAAAAAAAGCGATTCATCAATCCGAATATCCCATTGCCGCAAGGTTTGGATGACTCTCTCATGCGCCGGTGCTGAACGTGCTGTGACTAAAGCCGTTCGTATAGGAAGGGGCAAATCTTTGACTTTTTGTAAATGCTGCAAGGCTGATAAAAATCCTTTAAATGGGCCTTCAGCTAAAGGTAAATGAGCTGCATTCTTTTCTGAAAGATTAAATTCAGCCAAGCCTTTGCTTTTATAAACACGCTCTGCTTCGTCGGAAAATAACACTGCATCACCGTCAAAGGCAATATTTAGCGCAGTGGGATTGTGGCAAGCAGCGCTGCCAGGAACTATTCTAGCAGCAGCACATCCCGCTCCTAATGCACGCTCTACATCTTCAGGATTAATCGATAAAAATAAATCTGCACCAAATGCGGTGGCATAGCCATAAGGGCTTTTACCGCCGGTAAAAGCCGCACGGATCACGTTCATTTGATAATGCTCTAAAGAATGAAATATTCTAAGACCGGTATCGGCAGAATTGCGCGATAATAACAACACTTCGACCAATGCTTCGGATCCGTTTCGACCTTCATTCAGCTTTAAAAATTTTTGCACTAAGCCAAACGCAGGGCCAGGTTTTAAAATTTCACGCTCATTCGAACGTTGATAGGCACTATAGGCATCCACCCCTTCGTTTTCGAATACATGATGACTTTCATCCAAATCAAATAAGGCCCGCGATGAAATTGCCACCACTAATTTATCAGAAAAAGGCTTGTTCATGATGTTAGCTCCCACCATTTTTGAGCTAAGGGAAAATATAACCCCCCTCGCACGGGTCGATTTTCGAAAGCTGTTAAAATACGTTGATATTTTAATATTTGGGGACGATATCGCTCAATTTCTAGCTGAAATAACTCTTCATTCCAAGCCGTTTGGCTTAATTTATAATCGACAATCCACCGCACACCGCTATTATCGGTAAAAGCATAATCAATAACAACATTTTCAACGGTCTTAACACAATTTGCCATATCATTCTCAGCACCAGCCGATAACTGCCATTCAGCCTGTCGCTCACGATGTGTTGGATCTAAAATCCATTGGCCTTTAGGATCGGATAACATATTATTAATTCCTTGTTCAATCAATGCGATCGCTTTGGCTAGATCTTCACCAATCCCCATGCGACGAAGAAGAAGTTTCGCAACCTCATTCATCTTGGCAGGGAAACTTCCATGGATAACATAATGTTGAAGCAATCGATGAAAAACTGTCCCTGCACAACGAAATAACGGATCATCACGTTCTGGGCGATTTAAATCAAAAGATTTTTTACTATTTTGTTGACAATTTTGGTAGACTTTTTCATTTATTATTTCAGGTAATTGCCAATTAAGCGGTAAACGTTTAATCCCGTTTTGGTTTTCTGATCGTGATCCACTTTGACCCATATTTGCAAGGCTAACCTGAGTGACCAAATCAGGACTTGGCAAATGCGGCCAAAGCATAGACATAAAACTGCCATTGCTTGGGGTTTTAATAACTTGTTTATCTGGAGTTCCCTCATTTTCATATTCTGCTTCATATTCACTAATTAAATGTAAAGTTGAACGCGCACGCGTAACACCCACATAAAGTAACCGAGCGGCTTCAAAGTCGTGCTTCTTCTGAATTTGTTTGGCAACATAACGTGACAAAGGATCATTTTCGTCTTTGACGGCTCTTCTTGGTGACAGAATAAGATCGATCCCTTCAGCATGCGAGCGCTCAAACCACAATAATAAAGCATTTTCATGACTCCGAGTTTTGCTTTGCAAGTGTGGCATGATCACCGTATCAAATTCGAGACCTTTGGCTTTATGAATGGTCATTAATTCTACCGGAGTTTGATCACTCTCGGGTGCGATATCGGCTGTCAGAGAGGCTAGTTTAAAAGCAAACTCCTCGCGATCAACCAATCTCCCACCCCTTTCATTAAGCTCAATTAAATTTAATACTTTATCAATATCGGTTAAAAAATGAGGATCTTGGTAACAAGCCGGCCCACCTAACGCTACCCACAAACCACGTAACCAATGACATAACTGATCTCGATAACGCTCATTTAACCAATACTCCAAGATCATCACAAAGCGTTTTAGCCTTTCAAAACCATCGGTGCTTAATCCCTCTAGAGATCCAAACTGTAAAAGGCTATTCCATAAGTTTCCTGATCTATTATGTTTGGCCAAGATCACCAGATCTGCCAACGACAAACCTAACCAAGGCGCTCGTAGCACAGCGTACCATGAAACTTTGTCAGTCAAATCTTCAGCAGCATATAATAATGACACCAAGTCCATGACATGTGGGCGATCGGCTAAGTGATCAACTTCATGTGCCACAAAAGGAATATCTAAACGTTTCAGTTGTTGAATAATTTCGGTTAAATGCTTTTTCGCTCGGACCAAAACGGCTATCGATCCTTGTGGGTTTTTCTTCAGACTTTCACACACTAATTGTGACACGACCGATCCAAGTTCGCGATTTTCTTTTAATAAATGATGAACATGAACGGCTTGATCATTGGTAGAAGTCTTAGCAGATATGGCCGCTGAATACGTCACCCCGCCTAAACTGAGATCCGATTGTTTAGGAAAAATATGCGTAAAAGCACTATTCACCCACTCTACAATCTCAGGAATAGTACGAAAATTAACGGTTAAATGGAGCGGCGTTAATTTAATCCCTCCTAAACCATAAACTTTAGTATGCAAAAATAAGCTAACTTCTGCCCCGCGAAATCGATAAATCGATTGCATGGGATCGCCCACCAAAAAGAGAGTGCGTCCGTCACCTTCTTGCCATCCCATCACACATTTTTCAAACAAACGATACTGTGGCACCGAGGTATCTTGATATTCATCAATTAAAATATGATTGATCTTATAATCTAAATGCAATGCAATATCCGAAGGATTAAGCTCGTCTCCTAATGCAGTTAAAGCACGCAAGGTCACTTCGGGAAAATCAATTTTACCTTGTTCTTGAAAAACCATTTGCAAAAAGGCTACTAATACGGGCAAGAGTTTTCCTAAGGCTTGTAAAATCGTTAGATGATTTTGCGATAATTGTGCGGGTGGCAACAATTTTAAGTCGCTCAACAATTTAAGCAATAGCTCATCTTTAGCGAACTTATCAATTAAGGCTAGCATTTCCTCTTTGTGTGATTGCCTTCGCTCTTTTTCTGCTTTATTTTTGGCACTGGATGGACTTGGGAAACCGTGATTTTGATTCAACGCTTGGCGCCAACGATCACTCTTCGTGGTTAATAAGTTTGCAATCGCAAGCCAATGAGAATAATCCTTTGCCTCACTTTGTGGCAACATGGCTAAATCCATACCATGCTTAAGCTCTTCGCTATTCGCTGCTGCATATTGCAGCAATGTTATTAATTGTCCGGCATCCTCAGTTGAAAATTGTGATCGTAATTGTTTTAAATGCTCATTAATAATACTAGTAAAGCAATCGTTTAAATATTGTTCTAAACCAAACGGTGTTTGTTGCATTTTACTTAAATAGGGCAACCATTGATCACGTTTACTTAACAAATTGATCATCATTTGTGCGATCATTTCGATACGATTATCTAAATGCTCTAATAACTGGCAAAGGGCTTCGCTCCATTCCTCTTTTAAGGTGGTTTCTTTAAAAAATAACTTGACTGCTTGACGATAAACCGTGAACGGAAATTCCAGAATTTCGGGCGTGCCTCCTAAATTCGATAGCAGCGGCATACGACTGACGATATAAATACATAACGCGTCGATAGTAACAATTCGCAAACGGTTGGGATTTTGTAACAGATCCCATTGACATTTTTGATCTTGCTCTAACACTGCCTTGGCAAGAGACCAAGTGGCTTGCTCATGCGGTAACTCTGATGCACTGGTTTTGGTCGCACTTTGTAACGCTTGCATAATGCGTTGACGCATTTCACTGGCCGCTTTGCGAGTAAAGGTAACGGCTAAAATTTCTTCGGGCGATTGTTGCGTCGCCAGCAGCTTTAAAAACCGCTGCGTGAGCAATTCAGTTTTACCAGAACCTGCGGGTGCTTGCACGATAAAAGATCGTGTGGGATCTAAAGCCATTGATCGGATGGCATCGTCACTCATCGTTTGCCCCCCTCTGTTCATAGATCCGACAAAAAGCCTGCAGATGACAATACCGACACGTGGCTGCGCCTTCCAGCGGATCCACCGCCGCCTTTCCTTGATAAAAATCCTGCGCTAAATTGCCTAAGGTATCGTGCCATTGCGAGCTGAATGTTTCCCATTGATCGGGGAAAGCACTCACTCCTGTTATTGCTGTTTCTTTAAAACTGATCCCTTCATACTCGCAACCTTGGCTATTTAATTTAACCACCATCACCGCGGTCGGTTGCAGATCGCTTGTTGCTAAATAATATAAAGGCAATTGTGGGGCTTTGGGTCGCTCGCCAGAAAGATCGGCTATATTAAATTTCCCTGTTTTATAATCGATGATAATAATATCATTTTGATTCGTTTTATCGATTCTATCTAATCGTAATTTAAAATTCACTTTAGCGAGGGTAAATTCTCGCTCTGATTCGATG
>JBIOEB010000083.1:0-9120 GCA_044445585.1 Candidatus Berkiellales bacterium | reverse complement strand
CGCTAACAGTGACTAAATTCCGGGAAGACATGTTGCAAGGACCCAGAGCACAGCATAAAAATTGCTTTACAAGGTGCCCCAATGACGACTCTGCTATGCCTTCCCACCCTGATTATCTTGACGAATTTCTTTTACCACTTCTAATAACTTATCCGCAGGTAAATAACCCGGGAATAGCGTGCCATCTTCAAATATGATCGTTGGTGTTCCATTGACACCCAACGATAAACCAAATTGAAATTCACGTAAAACACTTTGATCTGAACAGGCTTTACCTTTAGCTTCCGAAGATTGATGACTTGCCGCGGCAAAAGCTTTTTGTCGATCTTTAGCACACCAGATCTCCAACATTTTTTCAAAGGTGGGAGAATTCGGCCCGCTTCGAGGAAAAGCTAAATAACGAACAGCGATCCCTTTGGCATTGATGGCAGACATTTCATCTTGCAACTTGCGGCAATAAGCACAATCCACATCGGTGAAAACTGTCACGGTATATTTGGGATCTTTAGGAGCAAAAGTAATCATATTTTCTTCGCCGATTGATTTTAACCCGGCCAAACGAGCTGTTTTACGAGCCGCTTCGGTAATATTTTTTTGGCCATTTTTTAAATCGATAATATCGCCAGAAAGTGCGTAGTGACCATCTTTGGTGACATATAAAATACTTCCCCCGGTGGATACCTGATAAATCCCATTGATGGGACTAGAAGTGACTTCGTCGATTGTGAGTTCAGGAAAATTATCTTTTAACATTGCTTTTAACGAAGCAGTATCATCGGGTGCCGCATTTGCGACCGAACACATTGCAAGTGATAAGGAAATTAATCCAACTTGAAGTATTTTATACATATTATAATTCCTTTATTCCCCATCCGTTTCTTCGTCAACCTTTTTGGATTTACCCAAATCTTCTTTGATCCGTGCGGCACGGCCAGCCAAATCGCGTAAATAATAAAGTTTAGAGCGTCGCACTTTACCACGGCGTTTTACTTCGATATTATCAATGATGGGGCTATGGGTTTGAAATACCCGCTCTACCCCTTCACCATGAGATATTTTACGTACCGTAAAAGCAGAATTCACACCACGACTTTTAATCGCAATGACGACGCCTTCGAATGCTTGCAATCTTTCGCGGGTACCTTCGATCACTTTTACCCACACACAAACCGTATCACCCTGAGAAAAATCAGGAACTTTACGAATAAATTCCTGCTCTAACTCTTGAATTACCTTGCTCATGATCTCTCCTCATTTATCTTAATTTCTGCTGCATATTCTTGCTGAAACTCTTTTAATAATTGCTGACAATCTTTATTGAGTGTCATTGCATTTAATAATTCGGGGCGGTTTAACCACGTTTGCCCTAATGCTTGTTTTTTGCGCCACAAAGCAATGGCTTGATGATCCCCATTTAATAACACTTCAGGTACTGGCTCGCCCGGCAATAAGGCGGGTCGAGTATAATGAGGACAATCTAATAACCCTAAATTGTCTTCGCTAAAAGAATCATAACTTGCCGACTCGGCATGGCCTAAAGCCCCTGGTAACCACCGCGTCATCGCATCGATCATAACCATGATCGCTAATTCCCCACCCGATAGCACATAATCCCCAATAGAAAATTGCTCATCGACATCACGCTCAATCACGCGTTGATCAATTCCCTCATAACGACCAGCAATAAAAATTAAAGGTTGCTGATCCTCTGCCAATTTTTTTGCAACCTGATGATCAAAGCGCTTTCCGGCAGGTGTAACATAAATCACCCGAGCTCTGGAAGTTGCTGCTGCCTTGGCTGCTGTAATCGCTGCTCTGATGGGAGAAGCCATCATGACCATGCCCGGCCCACCACCAAAAGGCCTATCGTCTACGGTGGCATGCTTATCGGAAGCAAAATTTCTTAAATTCCACGTTTCGACCGTTAATACGCCATTTTTAATGGCACGCGCAATGATCCCTTCTTGTTGGATCGCTAAAAACATACTTGGGAATAAAGTAATTACGCCACACCACATGCTAATTCCCAATCGATTTCAATACTCTTTTCGGTTAAATCTACCTTCTTTACCGTATCATGCATCACAAAAGGAATATGTTGCTCCTTTCCTTGATGGGTGATGACCATAATGTCAGCACCACAATTTTGGTAAAGATACTGGATTTTTCCGATCATTTCTCCCTTTATCGTTTTGGCTTGAAGCCCGGCTAAATCTGCCCAGTAAAATTCATCTTGCCGTAGTGGGGCTAATTCTTCACGTAACACCCCAACATGACAGAGTGAAAGTGTTGCCGCCACATCGCGATCCGATACACCCTCAAACTGCACCACCAACCCTTGACCATGCTGGCGACCTGTCTTGACCGTAAAAGGCACAAACGATTCTTTGATCTGTAAGTACCATTGCTTGTATTTTAAAATATTGGCAAGCGGTTGTGTGAACGATCGTACATGATGCCATCCCTGCACCCCATAAGGTGCGCCGATTTGGCCAACAATCACAAATGAAGAAGCTGCAACCTCATTATCGTTATCCACAACCATTTCCAGCGTTTGCTTAACCCGCTTGCAGGGTTGCAGAGGGGTTCTCATCGAATTGCTTAACTAAAGTCGCAACGCGAGTAGATAGCTGCGCCCCGAGCTTTACCCAATGATCGATGCGCAAGCGATTGAGGCGTATTGATTCCTCGTTTGCTTTGCCTTCAGCCATTGGATTATAAAAACCAATGCGCTCAATAAACCGACCATCGCGCTTATAACGTTGATCGGCAACAACAATGGAGTAAAATGGGCGCTTTTTTGCCCCAGATCGCGCTAAACGAATTACCACCATAACTATGCCTTCCCTCTTAAAATAATAATTATTTGTGTTAGATGTTAAACTTGACTAAAAATCTACCCACTTAAAGGTCGGTAATTGTACGCTAAAACCTCAAAAGTTGCTAATGAGACCGCGGATCGGTGCCTGGCAACAGATTTTGTAGCCCTTTAGATCCCCGCAACATACGGGCTAAGCCGCCTTTTTGGCTAAATTTTTTCATCATTTTCTGCATTTGATCAAACTGTTTGAGAACCCTATTCACCTCTTGAATGGTTGTGCCCGAGCCCTGTGCAATCCGCCGTTTGCGGGAACCTTGAATAAGCACGGGTTTGCGCCGCTCTTTTCGCGTCATGGAATTGATGATCGCTAACATTTGATCCAATGATTTATCGTTTGCTTTAGCTTTCATTTCGGCAGGGATTGCACCCATTCCAGGCATCTTGTCCATTAACGTCCCCAAACCACCCATATTTTGCATTTGTATCAGTTGCGATCGAAAATCTTCAAAATCAAATCCTTTACCCTTACTTAATTTTTTCGCCAGACGATCTGCTTCTTGTTTATCAACTTTACGCTCTAATTCTTCAACTAAAGATAAAATATCACCCATGCCAAGAATGCGCGACGCGGCTCTGTCGGGATAAAATGGTTCGAGGGCATCGGTTTTTTCGCCCATCCCCACAAATTTAATAGGTTTTCCACCGGTGATTTGACGGATCGAAAGAATGGCCCCACCGCGCGCATCACCATCGAGTTTAGTCACAATGACACCCGTTAACGGTAAACTTTCGTTAAAAGCTTTTGCCGTTCTTGCAGCATCTTGACCCATCATGCCATCAACAACAAACAAGGTTTCGATAGGATTAGTGGCATGATAGATGTGCTTGATTTCAGACATCATGGCGCTATCGATATGCAGCCGACCTGCGGTATCCAAAATAACCACATCGACAAATTGTTTTTTTGCGGCAGCAATAGCTGCTTGCGTAATTGCAACGGGATCATTTAATTCAGCATTTTCAAAAAATAAGGCGTTAACTTCTTTTGCTAAGGTGCGTAATTGATCGATGGCCGCCGGGCGATAAATATCGGCACTCACTAACATCACCGTTTTCTTTTGCCGTTCAATTAACCACCGCGCCAATTTGGCAACCGTCGTGGTTTTTCCTGATCCTTGCAGCCCTGCCATCAAGATCACTGCTGGCGGCTGCGCGGCTAAATTAAGCTCGGCGCAATGATCGCCCATCAAAGCAATTAATTTTTCGTTGACAATTTTAACTAATACTTGGGCTGGAGAAAGACTTTTAGTGATCTCAACGCCCACCGCAGCGACACGGATCTCTTCAACAAAATCATTGACAACATCGAGGGCGACGTCGGCCTCTAACAAAGCATTTTTCACTTCGAGAAGTGTTTCTTTCATGTTGTCGTCAGTTAGCTTACCCCGACCAACAACATGTCTAAACGTTTTACTTAAACGTTCGGTTAAATTTTCAAACATTTCTTACCTTCCATCTATCTGTAAGCTATGCGATTATGGTTTCATTCCAACAAGTAAATGTCTATGAACTTAAATTACATCGGCGTTCTAACTATACTAACCTACCTCAGTGCTGCTTTAGCGCAAGGTCTTTACCTGTTTGGGTTTATCTCAAGCTCGCGTTGGCGCTATCTTACCTGTGCTGCTTTATGTATCGCAGCTCATGGGTGGATTTTATATAAATTTATTGAAACTCCCCAGGGCCAAAATTTAAATTGGCTAATTATGCTGTCATTCACCTTATGGATAATGAATATTATAAGCTTGCTAACTTCACGTCAATCTAAATCTGAAAATTTAAGTATTCTCAACTATCCACTGTCGGCATTTTCGATCATCTTGATGTTAAGTTTTGCCGGCAGTGACGTGATCGAAACAAAAAACCAACTGGGTGTATTGGCACATATTTTTATTTCGATGCTCGCCATGAGCTTTTTAATACTCGCGAGTTTACAAGCAATTTTAATGGGTTTGCAAAATTATTTGCTGAAACATCATCATCCTTCGCCAATGTTACGAATTTTACCACCGTTGCAATCGATGGAATCGCTGCTGTTCACCATCATTTGGCTTGGCATGATTTTTCTTTCCGGTTCACTGCTGAGTGGTTTTTATTTTCAAGTCGGGTTATTTACTCCCTTTTTGCTGCCAAAAACACTCTTGGCCGTCAGTGCTTGGATTTTACTAACTGCCTTATTAATCGGGCATAGACTATTTGGCTGGCGTGGGCCCACCGCAATTCGATGGACCATCAGCGGATCCTGCTTGGCCTTTTTATCTTATTTTGGCACAAAAGCACTTTTACTCTAAAGGAAGGAATCAAGGGTGACTACCCACATCACTTTACTCATATTAGGCCTCATTTTTTTAATTCTTATGTCGGCTTTTTTCTCGAGCAGTGAAACGGCAATCATGGCAGTGAACCGTTATCGTTTGAAACATCTGGCCAAGGTATCTAAAGGTGCAAGGCGAGTTCAAGCATTGTTAGATCGCCCAGATCGCTTATTTGGCGTGATTTTATTAGGCAATACGTTTGCTAGCATTGCGGCTTCTACCATTGCCACACTGCTCGCAGTGGATTTACTGGGCGAAAAGATCGGGGTACTGGTGGCACCGGTGCTGCTGACGTTGCTGTTGTTGATCTTTGGCGAAGTCTCACCCAAAACGGTTGCCGCCATTTATCCAGAAAAAGTCGCTTTCCCCACCTCTTTCTTTTTACAAATATTGCTTAGATTAATTTATCCCTTGATTTGGCTGGTCAATGCCGCTTCGAACGGTTTATTAAGATTATTCGGCATTTCACTTACGCAAACAGATAATGAAGGGATCTCGCGAGAAGAATTACGAACCGTGGTGCACGAGGCCACCGGACGGATCCCCTCCAAACACCGTATTATGTTGCTCAGTATTTTAGATTTAGAAAAAGTCACAGTCGATGACATTATGATCCCGCGTCATGAAGTGAATGGAATTGATCTCAGCAACGAATGGGATGCCATTATCGGCCAACTTGCCAATACCCAACACACTTTTTTGCCAGTCTACGAGCAAGATCTCAATAATATTGTTGGGGTCATCCACGCCAAAAAAGCCTTACATTTAATGGCCGAAGAAGAGCCAAATCTGCAAAAATTGCGGGAAGCCCTCGATGAGCCTTTCTTTGTGCCACAAGGAACAACACTCACCAAACAATTAATTAACTTCCAACAAAATAAATTACGCTTTGCATTAGTCGTTGATGAATATGGCGATATTCTTGGGCTGATTACCCTTGAGGATATTTTAGAAGAAATTGTCGGTGAATTTACGACTAATATGTCTGCGGCTTATACCTCTATTTTGCCACAAGAAGATGGTTCCTTTTTGGTGGATGGCGGCACCACCATTCGTGAATGCAATCGCGTACTGGATTGGCAATTACCGGTCGATGGCCCTAAAACCGTTAGCGGATTAATCGTCGAACATTTACAGATGATCCCCGAAGTCGGCACCTGCTGTTTAATCCACAATATTCCTTTTGAAATTGTGCAAGTGCAAGAAAATCGTATTAAAACCGTTAAAATCATGCCACCCATTCATAAGACTAAGCATGAGACAGAGCCGGAAAAAGAATCAGAAAAAATAGAATAACGGTTAGGAAAGAAAAGAGCTCGCACGAAAGAAAAGAGCTGATATGAAAGAAAAGTACTGACATGAAAGAAAAGAGCTCAAACGGAAAAAAGAGCTGACACGGAAGAAAAGTGCTGCTTTAGCTAACCGCTTTTTTGGCCTTATCCCAAAATTCCTTTAACACTTCCATTGGCTGATTTTTCAATGTTTTGTACCCTTCTTCGGTGACAATTTCTTTCATTTTATTAAAGCGCTTCTCAAATTTTTGCAGGCTTTTGTCGATAGTACTATGAGGATCAAAATGACAAAAAATGCAAAGCGCAATGGCGGTAAACATTAAATCCCCAAGTTCTTCTTCAAGATGTGCGCGTTTTTCGGGTGCATCAATGACTTCTTCAACTTCTTTGCATTCACTCAGAAGTTGTTCGATCAATTGAGAATGGTGCGTCCAGGTAAAACCGTAGTCTGTCGCCATTTTGTCTAAAGCAATCACTTTGTTAAATAGGTCCATTTTTTCACTTCTGTTATAAAATTCTTTTCATGTGGATCGGGTACATACAGTAAACTGATTGTCAATCAATTATACAGCATTCTTAATATCTTTAAATGATTTCCTTTAGATCTTAAAAGAAAATCATTAAAACTTAAATATGTTATTTAGTTTTTTAATATACGAAGATATTTTAGAATGCATGCCTGAAGATGAAACAAACACGCTCCATACATAAAAATACCTGCAATAGGATGGTAAAATGCATTTCCATGTATGATATTGTAAACCTACCACTTTAATGAAAAATCTAAATCATCTATTACCCTACAACTGGAAACCTTTTAATTAGCAACCAGGCGTTGGCAGTACGCTCACGATTATCAGAGTTGAATTTGCGTTATTATAACTATGTTAGACTGTGAATGCCGATGAGTCGATACAAGCTAGCAATGATGAGGGTGTCCTTTCTCTCCAATTTAGTTTTGGCAATTTCTGCCATGACATGGGCTGACTCATACCAAGCCCTTCCCAAAGTTGCAAAGAAGTTCTTGGTAATATCGGATAAGACACAAGACTCAATACTTTAAGTGCAAACACTGCCAGTGCGACACTTGTTCTATATTCATCTGTATAGGTGTATGCACGAGAAAATTTAAACTCGGAACACAGAGCTTCTCGAATCAAAATAAGAAGTTCATGCAGCGCTCTTTGAGCTGCTTGTATAGAAAATGTATCCGGATGGTAATGCTCCGTCATCTTTTCATATGCATCCAGAACAGCATTATAAAACGAGAGATGTTGATCTGTCCAAAGCCCTGTATATGGGATTGTGCCCTGACAGTTTTCTTGAATTTCAAAATCTAATCGCTTCAAGCAATCTTCAATTGCTTCTTTGAATAAAGGGATGACTTGTGAAAAATGATCCATGGAGAAGTTGGTCATCTGTTCTTCTGGACTTGTCATTGCAAGATAATAACGAAGACTGTCTGAAGAATGCTGGGCTAAAAAATCTTTTGCCCAAACCAAGTGGTTTCTACTCGTTGAGAACTTCATATCTTTCAAGCAATAGAACTGATTAAAATAGAGACTGCTGGCAGGCTTGAGCCCTTGCTTGAGGCCCATAAATGTTGCTGGGAACAGAAAACAATTAAAGAAACTATTATCAAATCCAAATGTATAAATGAGGGTAGCATTTTCATTCTGCCAAAATTCAAGACCCGTCTTTAAGAATTCAGGATTACTCTCAGATACAAAAGCCTGAGCCATTGTTAAATGTCCTAATCCCATCTCAAACCATACAGAGATAATTTGATCCTCCAGACTAGGGATTGGACAAGGTATTCCCCATTGTGCAGCATGAGAAACAGGTACGTCAGGTAAAGGATGTAGCAGTATCTCATGACAATATTCTCGCAAACCTTTTGACATGGGGACTTGCTGCAAATACTCGGCAAGATGACTGCTGAAGTGAGATAAATTGAAGTAAGCTCGTCGTAATTTAATTGTTGTTGCTGGAGTATTGCAATCGCTACACTTGGGCTCAATTAAATCGGCACAATCATTGATTTTTCCACATGCCTCACAGAAATTACCTCTTGTTGGCGTGGAACAATGTGGACAAACCCCTTGGACATAAACTTCATACAAATAGCGATCACAGTTTTTACAAATAACTGAGCTAGCCTCTTTTATGGTAATCATCCCCTGTTCCCATAATTTCAACACATATTTTTGGATCGACTCGGTATATCCGATGGTACTTTCTGGCCGACAAAAAAAGTCAGTTTTAATATCTGCACTAGTGAGAGTTTGATAAATCTCATTACCAAAATGTTTGGCTGTAGATTCGGCATCCCAGCCTAATGTCTTTGCTTTAGAGGCAGTGTAACTCTGGTGGTTATCCTGACCAGTCAGATGGTATGCGGCTACCCCGTTGAGAAAGAGAAAGCGCCGTAATACATCGGCTTTTAAGTAGGGTCCAGAGAGATGGCCAAGATGGAGATCGCCGTTAGGTGTCGGTGGCGTAGAAATAATCAAATACTGTTCAAATGGCAACTTCTTATTGCTAAAATGATGAACTGATCGCTGTTCATGATCATCTATAATAATGCTTAAAATTAATAGATCATTATGTGCACTGACATTCTTTATTGTAT
>JBIOEB010000082.1:0-9163 GCA_044445585.1 Candidatus Berkiellales bacterium | reverse complement strand
CTCTGCGCTACGCGCGGTCTCCCTTTTTCAAAGGGAGACATTATGTCGCTACGCGACCCTTGTGGGCGAAGCCCACATATACTCTCCCTTTGAAAAAGGGAGAGGTGAGCGCAGCGAACAAGAGGGATTTTGGATTTTGCTGTACCATCCCGCGAAGCATATATATGCGCTCATACACATATGGCCTTCAATCAAAGATCCCTCTATACTAGGTCTTATAACAAACTTACTTTCAATTATGAGGACATCCGAGGTGGCCAGCCCAACTCAAAATTTCGTTGTTTATTTTATCATTCCGCCAGTACGAGGATCCTCACCCCTTTTATTCTCACGCCATCAAGTATTTCTTCAGCAACAACATCAAGTGAAAGAATTTTTAGAAAAAGAGCCTAGCAGACAATTAGTGAATACCTATGTTGAAAATACTGAAAATTACTTGCATCATTTCACAGCATTAAAATCCGCTATCGCTTGTTGCAACGACAAAAGTGCTCATCTTATTATTCCAGCTATCAATAATTTAACTTGCAATGACACTTTCGTTAATGAAATATTACACCTTGTCACTGACGTTGACATTTTTTGTTTAGATAAGCCTCACATCACTACCCAAAATTTTGCACTACTGGTCGAGCACGACAAACAACAACGACAACGCCATCGCGAAGCCGTGATTAATGGGCTAAGACGTCGACCTGCTGATCACCTCTCCGGTAACCCCAATGCGAATAATGTGATTAATAAAGTCAATAAGCCTAAAATAGATAATGCCATTACTTTCGCGCTCATGTTACAACCTGTTATTCAAGATTTGCAGAAACATGGATTATCGCAACGAAAAATGGTGGATAATTTAAACCAAGAAAATTTTACGGCTCCCGAAGGTGGACTTTGGGTATTAAGCCAATTACAAAAAGTGTTAGAGCGAATTAAATTAAACGAAACAGCATTAGCTTTTGAAGATCAATTTAAAGAATACCAAGCTCATGGTTATGATTTTGCTGCCATTGCTGTGCTCTTGAACCAAAATGGGATCCGATTTGGACGCGAATTTTGGACTGCCGAAGACGTTGAAAAAGTCACTGAACGGATCAAGCAATTGGATAATATTACTAAGCTTTATAACTTCATCTCAAAACTTATCCCTATTATCGAAAAATACCAAATAGATGAACTCACTCCCGAACTATTAAACCAAGAATTACAGCAAACCGGACTTAGCTTTCCTTTACAAGAACCACCCGATGAACTTTATAGACGTGTCGTTGCCGTTTTACGAGCTGCTATTTCGCTTGAAAAAGTATTCTGCGGTAACCCTAACTATGAACCCTATGTTGTAAAAGCAAGGACGCAAGGATCGCTTGCCGATATTCAAGAATCCTTATTTGAGCTGATAAAAGTCATTGCACCGTGTGCGCAAAAAATCGTTGCGCCAAGTTTCGAGATTGATCTCACCGCCTTTAGAAGAAAGTTCTAAAATCCCTTAACCCTTCATGAGTTTTACCAACCACTGCATATGCTTGACCCTATGCCAAGAATGCTGTTTAATGAAAAATCGTGGATACGCCTGAACAGTCAAAACCACATGGAAAATCAGGTAAAAATGGAGAAATCACTACAATGGCAAATTGGTTTAAGCGCATTAACTCACTTATGTCTTCTTCTGAAGAAACAGATCCGCTGTTTTCTAACCAATTCGTTCAAGCTACTAAGCTATTTGATAATTCTCGCAAAGATCTCACTCACACGATAGCAACTGCTTCCCAAAGTAAGGAAAATAAAAATAAAGAAGATAAAAATAAGGAAATTAAAAATAAGGAAGTTACAAATAAGGAAGTTACAAATAAGGAAGTTAAAAGTAAAGAAGACAAAGGAATTCAGACAATGACTACACACTCACCCGAAAATGACGAAGAGCTGAAAGCCTTAAAACGCTTAAGGGAATTGCCGCGTGGAACGCAAGTAGAATCACGAATTGGCGCAATACAAAGCCTGTTGGGTGAAGATCAAGTTTTTAAAACGCTTAAAATGCTGCGTTGGCCTGAAGGCCCAATTTGCCCTCGCTGCCATTCTAATAATGTCATTCGAAAAGGTCCTCCACCTCATAGTGCTGATTCCCGTCACTATTATTTTTGTTTAAATTGTCGCGATGATGGTAACCCTTCCGATTTTGATGACTTCACGGGCTTACCCATTGGTTCAATCCAAGCGCTCCGACAATGGATTTTATGCTGGTATTTAATTGGATTTTGCTCAATTGCGCAAATTGCTAAGGTGCTTGGGATCAGCATTCAAGAGGCTATTCAAATGGCAACGTTGGGGAGTGAATTAACGCAACTGTCTGCAAAAGCTGAAGAAGCTAAAACAGGTAAAGAATTATTACAACGACAGAAAAAAGAACGAGCACGCGTGGCGGGCGTCATGGTAGAAAGACAAGAAGAAGATGCTAAAAGCTTTAGTAAATCACCCACCAGACCAGGACCGAAGACGAAGTTGTAACAAGATACTGTCGAGACCTTCTAAACACAAAGTCTGGACCCCGGATATTAAGCGACACTAACGCTCGTAAACTCGCTGAGTGTCGCTAAATTCCGGGGAGACAGGCTCCTCGATAAACTTGTCCCGTACTTGATAATTTCAGAAAAATGTGGAGAAATTTTCATTCAAAAATTTCAGTTCTGTCTTCCCGGAATTTAGTCACGCTTAGCGAACTTGTGAGCTTAGCGTGACTTGATATCCGGGATCCAGAGCTTCATTATTTTACTATTTCTGGACCCCGGATATTAAGCGACACTAACGCTCGTAAACTCGCTGAGTGTCGCTAAATTCCGGGGAGACGCTCTCTCGCTAAACTTGTCCCGCACTTGATGCGGGATTCGAGGGAGACAGGTTGCCAATTATACAAGCCAAACCCCCGTTGCCCAAGCCCCCGTTGTCCAGGTTGCCAATTTCATCCTCATGGGGATTCGATGGGTTTGTGCACATCATCTAAGGGTTTATCGGATGCTTCTTTTTCTCCTGAAGGCGCCCTTTCTCCCTTGCGGGAACGATGTAATACTGCCTCTGGTCGTTTCTCTTCACCCGTTTGCTGCATCTGTGCTCGTTCAATCGCCTTTTCGGTGATCTCCACCACGATGGTTGCGCACTCCCGGGCATCCTTGGCATTCATGACTATGTCGTCTTTTGAGAGCGCTTCAGTGATATCTGCGAGGATTTGTTTCTGTTGATGGCTATTTAATGGCATGAATTTTGCCATGCATTCCTGTGAGGCAAATATGCCGTCAACAATAGATTGGAGGTGATTGATCACGAGTTTTTGCCTTTTGGGGTGGAGATCGGATCCCTGAATATAGCCGTGCAATTTGTCCCATAATGACGATTTTTCATTCAATTTTGCCGCCCGATCTGCTATTTCTTTTATACTCTTTGCTAAAATTTCGGGATTAATATTGTGAGCATCGAATATTTTGCGCACTTTTTCATAATCCGCTAAAGGTGGCCATTTTAAGTTTTTGAAATTTTGGCGAGGTGGTTTTATGATCGCAGCCTTCAACAATTGCCATCAGCATCTCGTGTAAAAAGACGATCTGACTCTTATCAGGAATAATCTCCCTGATGATTCTGAAAGCTTCATCTAATTCATCTTTTTGTATGGCTTCAATAAGATCATCAAACATTGCATAGCCTTCTTTTGAGATTTCTAAATGGTTGGTTTTGTGGATCCGACTGCCAGAGCGCCAGCATTAGCAGCTTCAGGCACTTTTACACTCTTTGCTGTTTCCGCCATTTTCTTTACCGCATTGGCATCGTAACCTTGTTTCCAGTTTTGTAAGTACTCATTTAGTCCATTACCAATCGCTGTTTCATCATCTCGAGCATCATCCTTTAATTTTTTCTCAAACCCTTCATGCTTTAAGTATTGATATCCCGCACAATGCTTAGCGTCTTTACCTCCATACCCTGGGGTCTGCATTGCGTATTCTAAGAAATACTTTTTTTCCTCAGGCGTTAAATTTGGAGTTGGTCCAATTTTTATTGCCTTACCATTTGCGTCTTTAGCATCAAAAGTTCTGTTTTCAATGATCGCTCTTTTTTTGTATTCCATCAGTGCTTGAAGTCCAACATCAGACATATTGTTTTTCCCTGTCCAACCTATAACAATCGGGTTTTGTGGACTACCGCCAATGTCATATTGATGTATCGCGGTGGTAATTAAAGCGGCCATTTGATAATTTCGTTCAATGCGTTGCGAATCGGTATTTTTAAATTTACCGCCGGATCCTGATCTTAGAAATTGCGCTCGGTTATACTTAAAATGCGCTTTCAATTCTACTTTTCCACCCACTTCTTCCTTTTGTATTACCAGATCATATTTTTTTCCTCTTAGTCTAAATTCAGAGGTGTTTTCATCATATTCATTACGCCTTTTGTTTTCGGTATGATATTTTGTAGAATAAGAAATTGCGCTTTCTAAGGCTGCTCTTTGAGCAGCAGGTATATCTCTAAGTGCCTCGGCTAATTTAGCGTTATAATAATCCTCCGTATAACGATTGTTTGCTGCAGTGATAGTTCGCATTCCATATAACATATCGCGTATTTTTAAAAAGTTAAGTAGTCTTTGTTTTAATTCTACTACTTTAAGTGGGTCTTTTTTTGATTCTTCCTCTGCTTCTGCTAAAGCTTGTTTCGCACCACGTACTACAAATATCATTGCTAAATTAAGTTGATCTAAGCGATCGTTAATATTACTTATTCTTGGATCTGTTTGTTGTTCAAGAATTTCGGCTAATGCTTTATAAGGATCGCTTACAGCATCAGGAATACATTGCTGATATTTTTGATAATTCTTTTGCGAGAGAAGCTTCGCATCAAAAGGTCCCGTTATATATGCTGGGACATAGACCGGTCCACTACCTGCTGCAGCTAAAGGATCAGTTGGAATTGGTGTAGCGACGAGCGAAGGTGTTGGTGATCCTGGTGCAGCTAGTGAAGGCGTTGGTGATCCTGGTGCAGCTATAGGAGCAGGTGCTACTGCTGGTGGAGATGGAGGAGGTGATCCTGGTGGGACGGCGGGTGAAGGCATTGGCGATCCTGGTGGACCGACGCTCGAAACCGTTGATCCACTTCCCGTTGCGCTTAATGTTGGTGCTGGTGGATTTGATACGTGCATTAATGTTGCTGCTGGAGCTGGATTTGATAGGTGTATTAATGGATCGGATGGGTTTGTTAATGTTGCAGCAGGCTGGGGTGGATTTGCTACCCTTCTTAATGTTGCTAATGGTTCAACTGAAGAATCGTCAGATTGTTCAGTTGAAGAATCATCAGATGAGGAAACTGTACTCGTCGCTTCATCAGGCTCTGACGCTAATAATTGTGCACTGCTACTAAGTTTTCGCGATAATCGACGGAATCCAATATCTGGTTCACCTGTTGATCCACCTTCTGGTTTACCTTTTCCACCTTTTGACATCCCCTTACCCTCCCTCGTAACTATTTAAAATTTAGACTTAGCTAAATTGAAAGAGTTCATGGCGAAATAGGTGCATATTAACTGATGCGGTTGAACAGTATGTGACAGATGAAAAACACAGTAACTAAATAAACCATAGCGATTAATATCACGCCAAGCGTTACCAGCTGAAATTGAATACCATACCACCCAGCAGTAATATGCAAAAATAAGATAGAAACGAGCGTCATATAAATTCGTTGGGCATATTTGCCAATCCCCACGACTTTGCTCGCATCTTGTAACCACAAACGATTACGCGGCAAACTGCTATCGTGTGGCATCACGCCCGTACTCATAACAAGAGAGGTTTTACTTCCTGAAAGCATTTTTGCCAAAATAATCCAACTCATTAAGGCAAGCACTGACAGTACTAAACTATTATTTAAATTACTCAGATGAGAAATCAGCCATTCAAACGGCGCCATTCCCCAAACTCCAATGATCGCTAACAGCACAAAAGGAACAAAATAAACCCCCACAATATATTCTCTGATCGTTCTACCTCGAGAAATTTTAGCAAGATAAGAACCTGCCAACGGTGTCCAGATGAGCCACCATCCCCAAACCATTGCGGCAAATCGCGTTGCTAAGGGTATATTGGCAAAATAATTCCCACAGCGATGACAAATTAATTTATCGACTATTTCTGGATGGTGTTGTATAAACCAACCATTTGCAAGGGATGCAACCCATAGGATAGGAACGATCAATATGATGTAAAATAAAAAAATTCGGTTTAATGTTAATTTTTCTGAAAAACGACGAAAAAACCTTCGCCCGGATTTTAGCGCAATAAACAACCCAGAAATCGATAAGAAAAACACCGTGAAAAAAGGCAACGCAAAATGCGTTGTATTTAGCTGTTTTTCGATTGCATAAGAAATTAACAAAATAATGCCCGATAGCGTTAAACAGAGTGATAACAATGTCGCCGCATTATTGCTGATCTCCATCGTGTTTTTGACAGCAGGCTCAAGTGATTTAGGAATGAAAGCGCTTGCTATTTGATAAGAGTAAGGAATTCCCCCTTTCACGTAGGTAACATAAGCAATCACTAAACCCCATAATACATAAACTCCCCAAGGGAAAATCCCCCACTGCCAAAAGAGATAAGGTTTAATAGAATTAACGATAAAATCATAGGGTACGTTTGTTTCAACGTAGACGGGCCCACCCCCCAAAAATGCTGAAGCAACTGCGATTGTCAGGATCAACAAGGCAATTTGCCCTATGATCAAGCGCCACAACCAACGTGCTAAAGAGGATTTTTCGGATCGTAAACCCAAAACACGACTACCTTGTGGCAAAACGCAAAATAACAATACTAAAAAACCAGGGAGTGAAGTCAATGCGCCAAATTGCAACAGATGATCGGGACGCATAAAAGCAATCCAGCCGATAAAGCCCATTACCAGCATTGAAACAAAATGATACAAAAATCGTGTAAATTTCATTTAAATTTCATTATAAAAAAAAGGGGCTTATATGACCAACCCATTGTGATCCTTCCCCTACAAAATAAAGAACGGCACACCGTGCCGTTCCAACAACGTTAGCAACGTGGTTTTATAAATATAACCACCTTTAACCGCCACCTGCTGCCGCAGCTTGTTGTTTAGCCAAAACCATTGCTGCGTTGATTTGATCTAAATACACATTCAACTTACCAAGCACTGCGTTCATCGAAGCTTGTAAAGCCAATTGTTGCTCAGAAACCCTAAATTGTTGATATTGCATCCAAGTATTGAATGCCATCATATGAGCAATTTCTCGAAGTAGTGCAGTATCGGATGCAGCGCCAACAAAATTCGCCCAAGCTTGACTGTTAGGCCCAGAAAAACGTTGTGAACTGTAAGTATCCATGACGTCCATCACGCTTGCTGTTTGCCCAGCTGCAGGTAAACGACGTGCAGCGATATCTGCCAAAGCACTTGAGCTAATGCCGATCACGGCATATTCTGCTAATTGCGTTCCCAAAGCTTCTATATCAGTACCTTGTAGAGTATTGTTTTTGATATTCGTGATAAGGATAGGATTATAAATCGGAAACGGATTAGTGATGGCTGTGATAAAATTTTGTGCATCCGTTGTGCTCATCCCAGCTTTGGTTAAATTATCCGTTTGCAATATTGCAGCAGCATTAATTGCGGTTAAGCTTGTAGGATCACCTGAAGTCACAAACCCTGCCATTTTTTGATAAAATCCTGAGGGCCCGCTTACAGAACCTTGCGAATTTGGCGTATTAAATTGCTGGCCGTGAAGGGTAACCGTTGTTGCTGTCGACAACGCTCCTACGCTCGCCACTAAGGCAGCATTAGACAATTGCAGTGCAGCCGTTGCAGTGTTGGATGCTCCCACCACTGAACCTGCCGCTAAAGCCCAAGGCGCACCTGGTGCTTGCATGAAGAGCAATTGCTGATTGTATTGAAAATCTTGTACTCGAGCAGCCGCTTCGTAGTTAATCAGTGCTGCTGCCAGTTGAGTACGAGTGACATCGCCTACTTGATTATTGAGGATCCCACCCAAATTTGTATTCATATCTTTAATCGCCTGCACAATATCACTATTAGAAGAATCAGCAAATACTAATCCTGGCGACATCGCCACAAGCAGCAACATTCCATTTAAAGTCTGTTTAATATGCCTTTTCATTCTACACCCACCTTAATTGACGGATCTCAATTCCTAATGCCAATAATCTGTTATTACCCGCCGCCGCCAAATGTTGTTGGTGTAACGACCTCAGTGACCGCATTAGTTGGCGCACTAGGTGCAGCACTTCCCCACGGAGAACCATTAGGAAATACCGTCGTCGGAAATTGATTAATGGTTGTGGCAAAAAAAGGTGCCGGTACTATATAGGTTCCCAATTCTGATATCTGATTTTGGATAGTAGAACAGGCTCCTTGAACAGCCGGAGGACCACTTTCAATGGCTTTACAATCATTTTGCCAATCTGCCCACGCCATACTATTCACACCTAATATGCCTATCGTTAGCAATAAAATTTTTAGAAGCATGTTACTCATGATTCGACTCCAACGCTTTTAACACCAAATTAACTCGTTCAGGCGAAAACACCCGCCCCAACAATTGTAATCGTTCAAAAGCAAGATTTCGTTTTAAAAATAAATCTGCATAAGGATTTTTATGCGCAGGATCTTTGGTTTGTTCTTCTGCGTAAATCAATAACTTTGACGCAGTACCAGGTTTTAACACATCCAGAAATTGCATCAAACGTAATGCCCGGCCAGATCGCATATTCGCAAGCACTTTCACTAAAGGTGCTTCATCGGTGATCTCGACGTCGGTCAGATCATCTAAACTCGATCCTAAACGCATCAGCGCTTCTTCTACTTTCGGATCGGTATCTGCAGCCCATTCTTCAATACCTTCCATTGATGTCACGATACGGTAAAGCGTTCTTTTGTCGTAGTCGTGCCAAAAGGTATGAACCGCTTCGAGAGACATATCCGGCATTACTCACTCCTTTTTTTAAACTTTGACAAACATCCAAACAATAATTAAATAGGTCAAACTATTTAATTAATAATAAGCCCCTTTCCTAACATACTACTCCTAGTTGTATTCATTAATCTAGTAATCCGTTAGGAAACAATAAATTTCACCTTAAATATTGGTACCTAAAGT
>JBIOEB010000081.1:0-9329 GCA_044445585.1 Candidatus Berkiellales bacterium | reverse complement strand
GATCTACCCCCGTCAAAAACACTTGATGCCCCTGCTCCTCCAGCAACTCTAGTACCCTTTGACGATTGTAAGGGTCTAATTCTGAGGCTAAATCGTCGATTAAATAAAGGCATTTCTTTCCTAAATTCACTCCTAGCTGCTGACCTTCTGCAAGCAATAATGCGCAGATGAATAATTTCTGCTGCCCGCGCGAAAGCACTTGTGTGAGTGGATATTTTTCATGGGTGAATGCCACTTCGGCTCGATGCGGCCCAACGCTGGTATACCCCCAACGTTGATCCTGCGAAAGCGCTGCGGCAAGGGCTTCTTCCAGCGAAAGCGCCTCTTTCCACCCTTGTTCATAATGGATCTGGATATTCAGCTCAGGAAGCAACCTCTTTTGCATACTCGCCACAAAGGGTAAAAGCGCTGCCACATAATGCTGCCGATGGGCTGCTAATTGCTCCCCAACCGCTGCCAATTCCTTATCCCAGGCAGTTAACGCCTCCCATTGCGAAAACTGCTTAAGCGCCGCATTTCGCTGTTTAAGTAATCGTTGATACCGTTGGCACAGCGCAGCAAAGGAGTGTTCCACGTGGAACACTCCCCAATCGAGCAACTTACGACGCTCCTCAGCGCCCCCCACCAACAACTTAAAGGTTTCTGGCGTCATCAGTTGAATAGGGAGATTTTTGGCAAACTCCGACACTTTAAGACAAGCTTCGCCCTGAATTTTGCATTTTACTTCGCCTTGGCGATTTTTCTCGATGCCTAAAGTCACCCTCTCCCCTTCCCCTTCGGTGATTTCGCCAAAACACGCTAAAGTAGACTGGGAATGGGTAATCACTGACTGCGTTTGACGCGTGCGAAAAGAACGCCCCAGCGCCAATAGATAAATCGCTTCCAGTAAACTGGTTTTACCGCTGCCATTTTTCCCTAGGAAAATATTGAATCGTGGATGAGGCGAAAGGATAATCTCATTGAGATTGCGGACATGATGAATGTGTAAACGAACTAGTCGCATAAGCGCGCATTAAAGCCGCATTGGCATAACAACATAAGATAACAAGCCCGCCCCTTCCTCGCCCAGGGTTTCAAATAAGATAACTTGATCGGGATCAACAAAGGTTGCTTTGACTTGTTCTGTTTTGGTAATCGTCAAATATTCAAGCAAATAATTGGCATTCATCCCTATCTCAAAAGTAGGGCCCTGATAGGCAATTTCGATTTCATCTTCAACTTCATCTTTATCGGTGGTCACGGCCACAATGCGAAGTAAATTCGGTGAGAATTGCAGCCCTACTCCACGATGTTTATCCGAAAATAATGCAGAAACCCGAAGCAATGCTTGCCTTAACTGCTCGCGCGCTACCACCATTTCATATCGATGGGGGGCCGAGGGCAATACTCGTTTGTAATCGGGAAATTTTCCGTCGATAAGCTTGGTGACAAAAGTGATGTGAGGCGTGACCGCACGCAAATGATTTTTACCAATTACGATGCCAATTTCATCCTCTCCTTCAACCCATAAACGCTGCATTTCAATCACTGCTTTGCGTGGCACAATGATGGCCAAAGGCTTAGTTAAATTGCAACGCAGGGGCAATGCCATGGTGGCTAAGCGATGACCATCGGTTGCCACAATGCGAATTTCTTGTGAAGAAAACAGCAAACAAATGCCGTTGAGATAATAACGCACGTCCTGATGTGCCATGGCAAAACTGGTTGCATCCAATAATTGCCGTAATGTGGCTTGGGAAACAGATAATTCCACATCACTAGGGCTTTCTTCAATTTGCGGATAATTTTCAGGGGGTAAACACGCTAAAACATAACGACTACGTCCCGATCGAAAAAGCGCTTTATTTTCGGATAATTCAAAAGAAACTATCGCCTCTTCGGGAAGCGCTTTACAAATATCCATCCACTTTTTAGCTGGAAGCGTGATGGCTCCACTTTGCGACGGCTCAACCAGAGGCACCCGTGCAACCATTTCTATTTCGGAATCGGTTCCGGTTAGCGAAAGCAGTTGGTTTTTCACCACCACCAACACATTTGATAAAATAGGCAAGGTATTACGCTTCTCGACAATTCCAGCGAGTCGTTGTAAGGGTTTAATGAGCGCTTCGCGCGAAATGGTAAATTGCATGTTATGTTGACAAAATTCGAACTAAATTAGCAAAATCTTCAGCAATATCAAGTAATGATTCTCGCATTGCTTTAATCGTACGACAAGCATGTAACACGGTAGTATGATCTCGCCCACCAAACGCCTCGCCAATTTCAGGCAAACTATGATTCGTCAGCTGTTTACACAGCGCCATCGCCACTTGACGCGGCCTGGCTACTGATCGATTACGTCGCTTAGAGAGCAAGTCAGAAACTTTGATTTTATAATACTCTGCCACCGTGCGCAAAATATTATCGATAGAAACCAGCTTATCTTGCAACGCCAACATATCTTTTAAAGCTTCTTGGACAAATTCGAGATTAATCTCACTCCCGGTAAATTGCGCATTGGCCACAATGCGTTTTAAAGCGCCTTCTAATTCGCGAACATTGGATCGGATCCTTTTTGCAATAAAAAAAGCCACTTCATGCGGTAAATTAATATGACTTTGCTCGGCTTTGTTCATTAAAATGGCCACTCTCGTTTCAAGCTCAGGCGGCTCGATGGCAATAGTTAGCCCCGCTCCAAAGCGCGATTGCAGCCTTTCTTCGATACCATTAATTTCTTTAGGATAACGATCCGAAGTTAAAATAATTTGCTGCTGCCCTTCTAGCAAAGCATTAAAAGTATGAAAAAATTCTTCTTGTGATCGCTCTTTTCCGGCAAAAAACTGGATATCGTCGATTAACAGTGCGTCCACCGATCGATAAAAACGCTTAAATTCGTTAATAGAATTGCTTTGCAGGGCTTTCACCATATCGGCAACAAAACGCTCAGAATGTAAATAAATCACATTTGCCCCCTTTCGGGCTGTAATAATGGCATTGCCAATCGCATGCATCAAATGGGTTTTTCCTAACCCTACCCCACCATATAAAAACAAGGGATTGTAGGCCCCGCCGGGATTTTCAGCCACTTGCTTGGCTGCCGCCTCGGCTAATTGATTGGATTTTCCAACCACAAAATTTTCAAATACAAAGTTCGTATTTAAATTTGATTGATGAGAAATTTTCTGCGGCGCGTTGGTGGGTTGTTGTTGCGTATTTTGATTTTTTGGCGGTGTATTTTCTATCGCTTGGCGTTCACCAATCCCCACCATCACCCGTGGAGGTTTGCCTTGATTTAATTCGGCTAATAACAAGGAAATTTTGGCAAGATAATCTTGCGTCACCCCATCTAACACGTATTGATTAGGCGCCCATAACGTTAATCCACTACTGGATTCTTCAGCTTGCAAAGGACTAATCCACTGATTAAAGGTGGATTGAGCCACCTCCTCTTTTAAACGCTCTAAGCATTGTTGCCAAAGTAATAGCATATAGCCCAATAACCCCTTAAACCACTGGATTAGTAAAATAGCTCACAAAGGCGTTATCGCAGTGTTAGCACACTTTGATTTTCATTACATAGAGAGGATCTAAAAGTCGACTTACTAGCCTGATTTTTATAATTCTTTTTGCCTCTGGCTCGCTTCGTGAAAAGATAGTCTACAAGGCTTTGCAAAAGTTATCCACACTGGGAACAGCAGCATCTTGTGAATATAGGGCAGGCTTACCTGTGGATTACTCTCACCCAAAGGGGTATTTTTAGATTGGCTCTAATTTATCAACAAGCTATCAAGTGGGGTCAAGCCAGCTTATCCCCCTTTTTATTTTTAGTTAAACTTTTGTTATCAAAAAAGTTTTTCTACTTATCCCCCAATAAGCGTTCCTTAATCATAAATATCACTTATATATTCTAAGAATAAATAAGTAATATTTATTCTCGAAAAGTCTAAACGCCTAAGCTTTAGCCAACCTTGACAATACTAGGTGAATCCCATATAGTTAATTGCCTAATTTTTAGTTGATCTATCAAAGAAGCTATATAGCTCATGGAGTTACCGTGAAAAGAACTTTTCAAAGAAAGAGTCAAGTAAGGCGCGCAAGAACGCACGGATTTCGTCAACGGATGAGAACGAAAGGCGGAAGAGCCGTTTTAGCGAATCGCCGTCGAAAAGGACGTGCAAGGTTAGCGCCCGTGGGTGGAACCAAAAAGTAAGGTTGCGACGATTTTAGTGTCAACTATAACACAGGAGAAATTAAGCCAAAATCCTGATAAATGCGTTCGTCGTTTTTTGTTCCCACCGCAAAATAGGTTATTGACGCCTCAAAATTATAGCCATGTTTTTAAGTTTGGGCGAAAGCAAAAAGGAACGTTATTCACTTTTATTTTTTGCAAGAATGATTTTTCTTATGCTCGCTTAGGATTGGCTATCGCTAAACGCTCTATTCAGCTTGCAGTAAAACGAAATAAAGTACGTCGTCTTGTTCGTGAAAGCTTTCGTCATTATCAAGCTCATTTAAGCGGCTTGGATATTGTGGTAGTGGCTCAAAAAAACGAAACCCTAAGTAACCACAAAAATTTACGCGAGGAATTAGAGCAACAATGGTCGGCAATCGTGGCTTTGCAACGCAGATCTTATTAAAAGGAATTGCGCTTTATCGTTGGTTGCTAAGCCCAATGCTTGGAAGATGTTGTCGTTTTTACCCCTCATGTTCGCATTATGCTCAAATGGCAATTGAAAAATATGGGGCGTTAAAAGGAATTTATTTAACGGGAAAAAGAGTATTAAAATGTCACCCCTGGTGTGATGGGGGTATCGATGAGGTTCCTTAAAATTGACGGGTAAAAGCATGGATTTTCAACGAATACGTTTGTTTTTAGTGGTGGCTTTGTTTGGGGTGGGAATTGCCCTTTACGGTGAGTGGCAACGAGAACATATTGCACCGGTAACCCCCACCAAAACGGCGACACCTCCCACTGAAGAAATTAAAGCAGGGGAGATCCCATCGGTGGAATCCACCGCGCTTTCTGCTGCGACAATATCAAATTCTGCTGCTGCCACTCCGGCAAGTCAATTAATTCATGTTGATACCGATGTTTTTAAGATACAAATTGATCCTGTCGGCGGAGATATTATTCGTGCCGAATTAATCAAATATCCTAAAACCATTCAATCACCTTTACCCGGCGACGTGTTGCTTGAAAGAAACCCCGGGAGCGATTTTATTGCTCAAACCGGCCTGATTGGCAGGGACGAATTGGGGCCCGATTCGCGAAAATTAGGTCGTGCTCATTACGCCGTTAAGCAGCTCGAATATCACCTGGGAAATGCTAAACAACTGGATGTCGATTTATACTGGAATCATCAAGATGTAGAGGTGATTAAGACTTACCGTTTTACCGAAGGCAGTTATTTGGTGGCGGTTGACTATCGCATTACTAATAAAAGCACCTCACCCTGGTCGGGAAGTTTGTACGGACAGTTGCATCGTGAATTTATCAAAAAATCAAGTGGAATTCTTGGGGTGCAAATGTATCAAGGGGGGGCTGTTTATACCCCAGAAAAACCGTATAAAAAAATTAGTTTTTCTGATATGAAGAAAAACAACTTTAAAGAACAAATTGAAGGCGGATGGACTGCATTACTGGAGCATTATTTTTTATGTGCTTTTATTCCCCCTAAAGAAAGCCTCAATCACTACTATACCCGCGTCGATAGCGAGAATGTGTATAATATTGGTGCAACCACCGCAATTGAAGTGGCACCTAAGAGTAATTTGGTGGTGACCGAGCAACTTTATATTGGTCCTAAACTTGCGGATAATCTTAAAGCCATTTCTAAAGGCTTAAATTTGACTATCGATTATGGGATTTTGTGGCCAATTTCGCTGGTATTGTTTTGGTTGCTAAAAAATGTGAACACCTTTGTCGGGAATTGGGGGTGGTCAATTATTTTGGTGACGCTGATCATTAAAATTTTGTTTTATAAGTTGTCTGCCGCCAGTTATCGTTCAATGGGGCAGATGCGTTTGTTGCAGCCTAAAATTGAAACCTTAAAACAACGACATGGTGACAATAAACAACAATTTAGCGCCGCTTTAATGGAGATGTATAAGAAAGAAAAAATTAATCCTCTCGGAGGATGTTTGCCGATTTTGATCCAAATTCCCGTTTTTATTGCCTTGTATTATGTGTTGCTGGAAAGTATTGAGTTAAGACATGCGCCATTTGTTTTTTGGATAAAAGATTTGTCTAGCCGCGATCCTTATTATGTGCTGCCACTCATTATGGGCGCCACCATGTTTTTCCAACAAAGAATGAATCCTGCCCCGCCGGATCCAGTGCAGGCAAAAGTCATGATGTTGATGCCAGTGATATTTACTGTACTTTTCTTGGCTTTTCCTTCTGGGCTAGTTTTATATTGGACAGCGAATAATATCCTTTCTATGTTGCAGCAATGGTACATTACTCGTTCAATAGGGAATGAAAGAGCTGTGTCTAAAGTAAAGTAGGGTTGGGGAATGGCACAGGGTGATTTCTCTGATCTCACAGATACCATTGCTGCGATGATCACTCCGCCAGGAAGAGGTGGGGTAGGTGTTATTCGAATTTCGGGCCCACGGTGTACTGCTATTGCCAAAGCCTTGTTAGGACAAGTGCCACTTCCTCGACAAGCAATTTTGCGACCATTTTATCACTCCTCAGGAATGGTGATTGACCAAGGCTTGGTCATTTATTTTCCCGAGCCGAATTCTTTTACTGGCGAAGAAGTGTTGGAATTGCAAGGCCACGGTGGACCAGTGGTGATGGATCTGCTGCTTGAAGCTATTTTGCAACAAGGGGCAAGGCTAGCCTCGCCCGGCGAGTTTTCCCAAAGGGCTTTTTTAAATGGCAAAATGGATTTATTGCAAGCAGAAGCGGTTGCCGATTTAATCGAGGCCACCACCCAAGAAGCCGTATTTAGTGCGAGTCGTTCATTACAGGGGGAATTTTCACAACAGATCGACGACCTTTCACAAGCGTTGATTAATTGTCGGATGTATGTGGAAGCAGCAATAGATTTTCCTGAAGAAGAAGTCGACTTTTTAAGTGATGGTAAGCTGCTGTTGAAAATAGAAACTATTTTAGAACAAATTAAGATTCTATTAACAAAAGCTAAGCAAGGGCAATTGTTAAAAGAAGGCATGGTAGTTGCCATTGTGGGGCAACCTAATGCGGGAAAATCAAGTTTGCTTAATTGTTTAACGCAAAATGAAACAGCGATTGTCACCCCCATTGCGGGAACCACGCGTGATCTGGTGAGGGAAACTATCCAAATCGAAGGAATGCCGGTGCATTTAGTCGATACCGCCGGGATCCGTTTGCAAGGCGATCTGGTCGAACAAGAAGGGATCAGGCGAGCAAAAGAGCAATTAGCTTTAGCAAATTGTATTTTATTGGTGATCGATATCACCCAAGAGCCGCACTTAACCGATGTAGAGCTTGATATTTTAAATAGTCACGGGGATAAAGTGACTTTGATATTGAATAAAATGGATCTAGTGGATTCTTCCCCAATGGAAGAAGCTTTAATTGAAGATAAAGGGAAATCTTATCAAAATAAGCTTTGTTTTAGCGCTAAAACAGGGTTTGGCATCCATGCGCTTTTAACCCATCTTAAGACACGAATGGGATATCAAAGGGGAGAAGGTGGTATATTGATGGCGCGACGAAGGCATTTGGTGGCGCTACAAAAAACACTTTATCATGGGCATGAAGCACAAAAACAGTTGGCAATCGCTAAAGCCTTAGAATGTGCCGCCGAAGAGCTGCGTTTAGCGCAATGTGCATTGGGTGAAATTGTCGGTAAAGTTACTTCGGATGATTTGTTAGGAGAGATCTTCTCCCGTTTTTGTATTGGGAAATAAATAAGATGAATTTTCCAGAGATTTTTGATGTGATCGTGGTAGGGGGTGGGCACGCAGGCACGGAAAGTGCTTTGGCCAGTGCTCGCATGGGAATGAAAACCTTATTATTGACCCATAACATTGAAACGTTAGGGCAAATGTCTTGTAATCCAGCCATTGGGGGGATTGGTAAAGGGCATCTGGTCAAGGAAATTGATGCTTTGGGTGGGATCATGGCAAAGGCGGCTGATGTTGCCGGGATCCAATTTCGCATTTTAAATGGTAGCAAAGGGCCGGCGGTGCGGGCAACGCGCGCGCAAGCCGATCGCCTGCTTTACAAACAAGCCATTCGTACTGCGCTTGAAAATCAACAAAATTTGTGGATTTTTCAACAAGCAGTGGATGATTTACTGATTGAAAACGGTAAGGTCACGGGCGCGGTGACTCAAATGGGGCTTACTTTTTTTAGCCAAGCGGTGGTGTTGACAGCCGGTACTTTTTTAGCGGGTAAGATCCACATTGGCATGAGCAATTATCAAGGGGGCCGAGCAGGATGCCCGCCTTCAACGACGTTAGCAGAGCGTTTGCGTGAAATGCCATTTAAAATTGGGCGCCTTAAAACAGGCACGCCGCCTCGTATTGATGGGCGAACCATTGATTTTTCGGAATTAACGCCTCAACCGGGAGATCTTCCGATCCCGATTTTTTCTTATCTGGGGACGCGCGATCAACATCCCAAGCAATTGTCTTGTTATATCACCCATACCAATACTAAAACCCATGACATTATTCGCGGTGGATTAGCGCGATCTCCGCTTTTTTCAGGGGTGATCGAAGGTGTTGGGCCGCGATATTGTCCTTCCATCGAAGATAAAATTGTGCGCTTTCATGAAAAAGACTCACATCAAATTTTCCTGGAGCCAGAAGGGTTAACCACCAACGAATATTATCCTAATGGTATTTCAACCAGCCTTCCTTTTGATGTTCAGTTAGGGTTGGTAAGAAGCATTAAAGGCTTAGAAAAAGCGCATATTTGTCGCCCGGGCTATGCGATTGAATACGACTTTTTCGATCCCCGTGAGCTGCAACCGACACTCGAAACACGCACCATCCAAGGATTATTTTTTGCCGGCCAAATCAATGGCACAACGGGTTATGAAGAAGCCGCTGCACAAGGGATCGTCGCTGGGATCAATGCCGCGCGTTTAGCTCAAGGGCTTCCTTTATGGTATCCGCGACGCAATGAAGCTTATATCGGGGTGTTAATTGATGATTTAATTACGCATGGGACATTAGAGCCCTACCGAATGTTTACCAGTCGAGCAGAGCATCGATTATTGCTTCGGGAAGACAATGCCGATTTACGCCTTACGCCCGATGCTCATGAAATGGGATTGATTACTGAGGAACGATGGGCATTTTTTGAGAAGAAAAAAATCGCCATTGCAGAAATTCAATCCCTCTTGGCG
>JBIOEB010000080.1:0-9677 GCA_044445585.1 Candidatus Berkiellales bacterium | reverse complement strand
CCACCAGATCTTCAATTTGTTTTGGACGAAAATAAAAACCCGGGGATGCTGGCATCACACATACTCCCAAACGCGCAAGGGTTAACATATGTTCAAGATGAATTACTGACAAAGGCATTTCGCGGATCACTAACACTAACTTTCCTTGTTCTTTGATCACAACATCTGCTGCACGCTCTAATAAATTATTGCTTGCCCCCACTGCGATGGCGGATAAACACCCTGCACTACAAGGACACACAATCATTTGCTTAGGAGCACCGCTGCCACTCGCGAGTGGCGAAGACCATTGATCCTTACCATACACTTTGATTTGCCCATCCACGGCTTTAAAATGATCGATGAAAAACTCAGAAATTTTTTGTGAATTGCCGGGTAATTTTAAATCGGTTTCATCATTGATCACCAAATGGCCAGCCGTTGAGATCACCACCGAAACTTCACATTGTGCTAACACCAATTGCTCGAGCAATTTTAGACCATACACTGCGCCCGATGCGCCGGCAAAAGCGAGTGTGATTGATTTTTCAAAATTCATGCTGCACTCTTACGATCATTTAAAGCGGTTAGCAATCTTTGATGTAAATTATCAAAACCGCCATTGCTCATGATTAAAATGTGATCTTGTGGCGACACCACTGGCACTAAGGCATCGATAATGTGTTGCGTTTCGTGGAAAATTTGCGCTCTTTGGCCGAGTGCTGCCATTTGACTTGCAACATCCCACTTCACTTTTGGCGATTGATAAACCAAAATTTTATCTGCAGCATTTAAGGCAGATGCAATTTCGGCTTGATGAAACCCCATACACATAGTATTCGAACGAATGTCCAACACAGCAATTAAACGTTGTTGCCCAATTTTTGCTCTTAACCCAGCCAGGGTGGTTGCAATGGCCGTAGGATGATGCGCAAAATCATCGTAAAGTGTGATGCCATCAATTTGCCCGCGAATTTCCATTCTGCGTTTGACGGATTGAAATTGATTTAAAGCTTGGATCGAAATTTGTGGTGGCACGCCCGCATGCGCAGCCGCTGCAATAGCAGCCAACGCATTTTTAACATTATGCTGACCGATCAGCTGCCATTTAACTTCGCCAACCGTTGCCTGATTATTTTGTACGATAAAATGGCTACCATCTGCAATCTTTAATTGTGCTTGCCATTGCCCACCTACTCCAAAAGAGATAATGTCACTCCAACATCCCATGTTCAACACTTCTTGCAATTCAACATCATCTTGTGGCGCAATAATAGCGCCCTTTCCTGGAACCGTTCGTACCAAATGATGAAATTGTTTTTTAATTTCGGCTAAATTTGCAAAAATATCGGCATGATCAAATTCTAAATTATTTAACACACAGGTGCGGGGATGATAATGCACAAACTTTGATCGTTTATCAAAAAAAGCACTATCATATTCATCTGCTTCGACGACAAAGAAAGGATCCTTTCCCCACTTGGCAGAAACACCAAAATTCGCTGGGATCCCACCAATTAAAAATCCTGGCTCAAAACCCGCATACGATAAGATCCAAGCGATCATACTGCTCGTGGTCGTTTTACCATGCGTGCCGGCAACAGCAATCACCCAGCGTTCTTTAAGTAAATTTTCGGCAAGCCACTGTGGCCCAGATTGGTAAGATATTCCTTGGTTCAAAACATGCTCTACTGCCCGGTTACCTCTGGTTAAGGCATTGCCAATCACCACCACATCGGCTTTAGGAACTTGATCTTCGCGATAACCTTCTTGGAGATCGATCCCCAATTGCTCAAGTTGTGTACTCATGGGTGGATAAACATTTTCATCTTGGCCTGTTACGCGATAGCCCTTTGCAGCAGCTAAGCAGGCGATGCCACCCATAAAAGTCCCACAGATCCCCAAAATATGAATATGCACGAAGTCCCCCGCTGCGCTCCTTGTATGTATGCTGCGCGCGGAATGAATCCGCGCTTTGCACCCAAGGGGGAGAGCGCTTCTCCCCCTTGGGAAACCCCCAACGCAAAGCGAATACTCCAAAATATTTTTCCCGGGACGGACGCAGTGTGCCGCCCCCTACAAGTCAAATCACTAAGTAGTTATTTATAGTCTTTCGGCTTTGCATTTAGCAAATAAACATTGTAACCTGCCTCGCATCAAAATCGAAAACAAAAAGGTGAAAATATGGCAGCACCCAAAAATGCATTTTACGCTCAATCCGGTGGTGTGACGGCAGTAATTAATGCGACTGCACAAGGCGTGATTGAAACTGCGGCCCAGCACCCTAATCACATTGGTCGCGTCTTTGCCGGTAAAAATGGCATTCTTGGGGCCTTAAAAGAAGAATTGATCGACACCTCTGCACTGGCTCCAGCGTTGATCTCGGCGTTGCGGTATACCCCTTCGGGGGCATTTGGTTCCTGCCGCTATAAACTCAAAAGCTTTAAAGAAAACAGAGAAGAATACGAAAGGCTCATTAGCGTTTTTGAAGCCCACAATATAGGTTACTTTTTTTATAACGGTGGGGGCGATTCCCAAGATACTGCGCACAAAGTGTCACAGATCAGTAAAGAAATGGGGCATCCAATTATTTGCATTGGGATCCCTAAAACGGTAGATAATGATCTCCCGTTTACCGATAGCTGCCCTGGGTTTGGTTCTGTAGCTAAATATATCGCTGTTTCCACTTTTGAAACCAGTTTGGATGTTGCCTCGATGGCAGCAACGTCGACAAAAGTTTTTATTTTAGAAGTGATGGGTCGTCATGCAGGTTGGATTGCAGCGGCTGGGGGACTTGCTCAACCTCATGCACAAGGCGCACCCCATATTATTTTGTTCCCCGAAATTCCTTTTAACCAAGCCAATTTTTTACAAAAAGTAAAAGAAACGGTTAAAGCAAAAGGATATTGTGTGATTGTTGCCTCAGAAGGCACGCGTCATGACGATGGTAAATTTTTAGCAGAATCTGGCTTAAAAGATGCCTTTGGACATGCGCAGCTCGGCGGCGTTGCCCCATTTTTAGCACAAATGATCAAAACCGAATTAGGTTTAAAAAATCACTGGGCCGTTGCAGATTATTTACAACGCGCCGCACGTCATATTGCTTCGCAAACAGATGTGGATCAAGCGTATGCGCTTGGAAAAAGTGCGGTTGAATTTGCTGTGCAAGGTAAAAATGCGGTAATGCCGATCGTGGTTCGCGATAGCGATAGTCCTTACCGCTGGCATATCGACGAAATTCCTTTAGAAAAAGTCGCCAATGTTGAAAAAACTGTGCCGCGCGAATTTATCACACCAGATGGATATGGGATCACCGAAGCTTGTCGCACCTATCTTTTACCGTTAATTGCAGGTGAGGCTTATCCCCCTTATCAAAATGGGTTACCGCAATATGTTTATTTACCTCAGGCTACTATTAGCAAAAAGCTTGAGGAATTTGTCACTTAGCACCAACAATGACGGTGACGGTGGCAATGACGATATCCATAGCGATCATACCAGCAGTGGCGATGATAATAACGACAACATCGCGCATAAACATGCTGTGTATTGACGCTTGTGCCTCTGTCAACCGCATAGAGTGGTTTCGAGTTCGAAAACGTTGACTCAAGACCTGGTGCAGCAAAACTCGTAGCGCTAAATAGCATCAATAAGATAAAGATGATATTTTTCATTTTTATATCCCCCTTATTCATGACTAGAAAACGAGGTCAGTCAAACTGACCTTGCTATTGTTAAGACTTTGCCTAACCTTGAACAGTTCCCATTAGGGTGTAGGTAATAGAGTAAAAGAGTTGAACTTTCCTATTTGCTTAAAAATCGAATAGATAAGCAAATTATTTGAGGAAGGTACAATCCGTGCAAATGCAAGGCCCCCAAGGTAAATCAAAACCCAGACATTTAACACGACTACCGCCAAAGTCTGCCCCAGAAGATGTTGCCCCTGGCGATGTGATCGGTGGCATGATTTATGTCATCGATAAACCCATTGGGATTGAAGAAGGTATGATTGGGATCAGCGTTGATGATCCTGTTTATAGGCAATATGTGGCCGAGCAATTGGCTTTACTAAAAAATCGAAAACACCCTGATAAAGACCTGCAAAAGCGTTTTAATCGAAAAGAACATCGCCTACGTAATGCGCATACATTAGATGAAGAAATTGATGCTTTAATTCACGATAAAAAGCCCAAAAAATATTATCTTCCACTAAGTCGTACCGATTTAAGAAACATATTTTTTCGCTTTGGCAAATTGCACGACGTCAAAGGTGGAACAACCTATACCAAAAATATCGGCTTTGGTGGGTTATTATTTGATTATTATCAAAAAGAAAAATGTAAAATTAATCCCAAAAAAGATAGTTTTGGTAAACTCATCGGAAAATTAACGGGTAAAGGCAGCAAAGTCTACATGGTCAAACAAGACGCCAAAATGGTCATGGGGCGTACCGGGCCAGGCGTTAGCAGGATCATGAAGACTGCTACCACGCGAAAAATACAATGGATGTTAAACCCGTTTGTAGCGGTGGCTTCTCTTGGAATACTTCCCTTAGTTTTTGGCGTAGTGATGGGTGTATGGCGCGCCGATTATCTACGTAAGAATAAACCCACCACCGTTAATGGCGCTGCCATTATTGAAACTGTTTCGACCAAACTTGCTGCACGCAGAGGCTTTCCTTCACAAGAAATTGAAACCATTGAGGGCACCTACAAAGATGGTTCGCCAAAAATTGGAACCGTTGTAACGTGGTCGCCAGGTTGTCGAGATTTAACCGGTAAAATAGCCGGCGGAAAATCTACTTTTGATTCAGTAATGGTTTCTTGGGATGATGAAGAAGAACACATCAAAGTTGACGCACAAGGATTTATTATTTTTGCTCGAAAAGAAAATGATAAAATTATTGGTTACGAAAAAATTGATCCCAAAAATCCACAAGTTGTGATGAAAGCTAGTAAAAAGGAGTACAAAAATGCTAGCGCAGTTTCAAATGATCGCGTCAAGGGGCCTGGTAGCTCTTTGTTAGGTTTTATTGGCTCAGGTGACAGAGATGGTATTGGGAAAATGGGCCAAAACAAAGCCGTTTTGCCCATCAAAGGCAAAGATGGCAAAGACACTGGTGATTATCAATTCTATGGAATTGACTTTGGAAAATCTTATCAAGAAGAAAATAAATACATTGGAAGTTTAAAAGACGATTTTTCTTTTAAAAACCCTCCTGGCGCTAATGAACGAATGGTAAATATCTCGGCGCTATACGATAACCCCTTACGAGAAAAAATGAAACCAGTTTATTTGCTTGCGGCATTACATGGCAAAATAAGCAGAGAAGAAATTAAAAAAATAGCTGAAGATTATGAATCAACCGATCCAGAATTTGCTAAACAATTACGAAGACACCGAAAAAGCACGAGGGATAAAAATCAAGGTGCTCCAAACAAACATAAATATGATGATCGCTGGCTGATTAAGCAAGAAGAAAACAATTATCGCGATTTAGCTCAGAAAGCGCTGGATGCAGGAGACAAAAAAAAGCAAAAGGAGTTTTTGATCTATGCGAATAGATTACAAGTCATGTACGACAGAGCTCAAAAAGCAGATGAAAAAGTATTAGAAGTCTTTGACAGCCGCATGCATTTAACCCCAACCGAAATTGATTTACTTGAAAATCTTGAAAAACTTACCGCTAAAGAAGTGTATACCACTACACCGGATGGAAAAGTTAAACTGAATCACTTAAGAGTAGAGCCAAAAGATCGCGTTTCCTGGCAAATTAAAAAGAATGACGATGGCACCATTGATTTGGTTTGTGGACAACATGAAGCTTTTGGAGATCTTCAACAAAGACTCGATTTAATGGGTATGGGTATTCAAGGGTCAGTTGGTCCCGACAAGGTTTCTGGTACCGACGAGTTTCGGATCACAATACCCAATGAAACCGCATTAATTGCCTTAAGTAAAGCGCTCACAGAAGAAAAAATTGCTGCTGCTCGTGGTAAACAAGACTTTCGAACACAAGCACAACGCGATGCCTTTCATGCAGCGGTTAAAGCAGATTCAAAAAGACGAGAAGAAGCAAAACACCCTCAACCTGCACCGGCTGTACAGCCTGCTGCACCACCGATTTCACCTGAACCACAACCTGCTGGATCACCCATGCCGCAACCATTTGTACAACCTGCACCGCCATCAGCGCAGCCACCTGAACAAACTCCAGGGGCTAGAAGAAAAGCACCAGTGGTAACAGGCTATAGCTACACTCCTACGAGAGAACCAGCATCCTCTTCACAGTCCGTACTGAGTCAAAACAACGGAACAGCTTTAGGGTTAAGAGAATTTATACGCTCTGAACAAGCAACGAAGCTTCTTCGTATTGATCAAACACAATTTGAGACATTAAATAGAGACAAATTTCCCACGGAAACAGTTGTTATTCCTTTTAAAAAAGATGCTGATGCTACAACCGTCAATGCTGTTGCAAAAGATTTACCTGATGACGGAGGTAGAGATTTTGGCCTCCCAAGAAATCTTACAACAGACCAATACGATTTTGGCCTAATACAACTTTGCCGCCTCGTTATGTACTCAGCACCACCCTACTCTGAAATTGAAATACCTGTTAATTCTAGTACTTTGACTAATAAAGCCGCCATTGAAGCCTATTTGAAAGATGCGAGAAGTATGGCAATTCGTAGCGGGATATTTGAAGTGGACAGTGCCCCGCGCCTGCCAGGAGATCCACCGCGCTCAACCCCAAGTCAAGCTCAAAAGATATAGATTAAAGATCTAGATTAAAGCCCTAAATTAAAGCCTTAGATTAAAGATCTAGATTTAAAATCCGATCCGCGGATCTGCACTCAATCACTTGTGTTTTTTAGTTTGTATTATAATTTACATATTATGTTTGGATCTCGGATGGATTGTTGCACTGGACCCCGGATATTAAGCGACACTAACGCTCGTAAACTCGCTAAGTGTCGTCTAAATTCCGGGGAGACAAGTTTAAGAAGAGTAAGTGTCGCAAAATATGTCCCGCACTTGATGTGAGATCCCTCGGTGATAATAAGATGTACAGGAGTGTACCATGAAATATTTAAGCGTTTTTTTTCTGGCCTTAATTCTATTACCATCCTTTGTGTTAGCCAAAGGTTATCAACCCAATCAAACGATCCTACCTGAAGAATTTAAAATCTATTACAAAGAAGATTTAGGTGTTTCTAGCAGAAACTTTAAAGGGGCTACGGCCAAACTCGTTCCTACCAGTAATAATTATGAAGGTGTCCCTGGATGTTATATCGCCTGCTACGCTAAAAATCCAGTAGAGGGAGTGTATTCGATTGGTGATGTTGCCTATTTAATGGGCCAAATTCGCGTTCAAGGGATTTACCATCAAAGCTTATGCATTCCTAAAGGGTATGAAAATAAAGATATACGCACGGCTAAAGAGTTTAAACAACAATGTGCGGCCGAATTTCCGAAACAATGTAAAAATAACCGCTGCTGGGTTGGCGCAGAAACCGCAAATTGGTTTTAACCTCACATTTTTCTACGCGAGGATGACCTCGGCGGGGTATCAGGTTTTTTCGCTTCTGGTTTCACTTCCGATTCCGGCTGTGGTCGGAGCGTATCCTCCTTTTGAGAAGAAATCAAACTTCCTAGTTCTGCCAGTATCAATTTGTTAATATCCGATCGACCCAAAGCGCTAAATGATTTCTGCCTTTGTGAAGGTAGGAGCGTATCCCCCTTTTGAGAAGAAATCAAACTTCCTAGTTCTGCCAGTATCAATTTGTTAATATCCGATAGATTCAAAGCACTACCTGAGCTACCCGAGGCACTACTACCTAAACTACTGTATCTTGGTGGAACTCGCGGCACAGAGGTTTTTTGGCGATGTTCAGATCCTCCCAAAGAATCACCAAATGCTCTGGGTTTTGCTGGAATTTGTGGTGTGGCTGCTTTTGAGCTTATCAATTCACTGTAACTGTGACTCCGAGTTAAAGATGCTTCCGGAACAATTGCAGCAGCTCGCCCAGATCCTGTTACAGCAGTTGGATATGAGCTACTACGTTGCTTTTCTCTACCTTGCATTGCTTCTGCAACACGCTTTCTATTCGATTCAGTAAGTTGTCCGAGGTTAGCGGCAACTTCCTCTGGAGACGCACGTTTCCATTGTCCTTCTGTTTTAATTTTAAATTTATCTTGAATATCTTCAAAAATCGCTTTCATTTTTTCAAAATCCTTTACTTCAGCTTCCACTTTTTTACCTTTACCTACCTCATTGATACGAGTCATTACTGCAGTGACCAGTATTTGTTGATCTTCAATGCCAAATCGCGCGATAATTGCGGGTATATCTTGAGCAAAGCTGGGATTTTTCAGTTGATTTTCAATAAAAGCGTCAACCTCGTCTACCCTAGATCTACTTAATTTTTTAATCATTTTCCCATACTCAGCAAACAGCTTATTTCGCCTTAAAGCATCTTCCAGAATACTAGTAAAGACATTTTGAGTACCTCTTCTTTTATTCCCTTTACTATCAAGTGAACTCGGGCCTAATTCATCAATATGCTCTATTGCCCTATTTGCAATTACAACCTTTTCTTTATCGGTTAATTTTTCCATCACAATACGAATATCTGATTGTTCTTCTTCAATTAAAGCCTTTACTAACTCGTCTACTTTTTTTGCCCTTCTAAATCTGTTAATCATATCCTTATATTTATTGAACAATTCATACTCTTTAGATTCCTTTAATTTACGTTCATATTCATTACAGGTTGAGGCTAAACTTTTAGCTTCTTCCACTAGCGATCCAAATTGAGCTTTAGTTCGATTATTGTATCCTGATCCAGGAACATGCTTATCTAAATCTTGGAACAACAAGACATATCTCGGCCCACGTTGCACTGGCGTGATTAAGACATTACTTAACTCAACTCTACTTTTTAACCCTATACTATTTAGTATTTCTGGCGGCACATTTAATTGCATGGGGTTTGTTTTTAAGTAGGCTTTGTAAGCTTCCACCAAACCGCTTAAAGTTTTCTGTAATATGACAGGATCAGGTTTTTTATCTTCTGCAAAAGTTGCATAAAATTTTCTTTGCTGATCTCGCAAGTTCTTCACGGCACCTAGCACTGCTCTGATTTCTTCTGGGCTAGAATATTCAGTTTCTGCATATTTAGCCGGGTTGGTAATCAAATCCTGTTCGTAAATCGTAATAGCCTGGTTTATTTTTTTTTCTTCGCCAATGAGAGAATCGAGCGCTTTGATAAATGACGCTTCAGTCGATTTTACTTCATTAAAAATAAATTCGATCTTTTGGTCTAGCGTGAGGCCCTGAGTGGTCATATGATACCTCCTCCAAATATTCAGACTAGCTGCTTCTTATCAATTTTATGGTCCTTTGGGTTCTTTTTTCTCGGGTTCTTTTTGTTCTTTTTTCTCGGACGTTTGCGACGCTTTTTTCAGTTCAACATCACTAGGACTACCAACCGGTTGTTTTGGAGGACTAAAAGTTAGCGGCGGCTGCCTTCCTATGTTTTCTGCTCTTGGCGTTAAAGGTGAACGCTGTACAGGTGGTGGTGCACTAGGGCGTCTCTCTGCACCTGGTGGTGGCGTTGGTAAGGGCCTTGGGGGTATTTGCGGCAAAGGCCTACGCGCTCCTTGGCTTTCTGCTCGCGCTCGTTGAGAAGCAT
>JBIOEB010000079.1:0-10068 GCA_044445585.1 Candidatus Berkiellales bacterium | reverse complement strand
TTTTTTTCGTTTCTTTGGACTTGACTCCCCAACGCGCATCAATCTCGGCTTGAGTATCGACTAAAAAACCGATGGTACAAGGGTTGACTTTCGCTTCATTTAACCCATGAGATAAAAATTTATCTTGATCAAAAATTTGCATTGGGTAATTATCGGCAACACCACCATCAATATAATACTCCCCTTGGTAGAGCACTGGCTCAAATCCAAGTGGGAAACTCATGGTGATCCGAAGTGCTGCCACCATTTTCATATGTGGATCGGTGTCTGCCGAAAAGACTTTTAAACTACCATCAGATAATTTCGTTCCCGTTAAATATAATTCTTTAAATGGAAGTTCAGGATAAGCTTTTCGCAAATTTTCAAATTGTGAAAAGGTGATCTCACCTAGATTTTCAATATCATACTTTTTCAAAATGTCTGCGACGGTCGTATTATATTTTATAGCTACCAGGTGTAAGTGTTCTTGGATTTTTCTTGCGATAATTTTTTTGGCAAGAGCTTCAAATGCATCACCTTTATAAACCCCTTTGTGTTTGAAAAGCATGATAATATCGGTAAGCCCTACTTTCATGCCCATGAGTTTAAATACTCGAGTCGGATCAAAACTCACGCGAGTATCCATCAATTGTTTAAAATCAATTTCATATTTTAATATATGGATGATCTCTTTAGGCGTGTATCCCACAGCGATCAACACTGCGATAATGCCGCCAGCGGAACTCCCGGCAACCCGCTTTAATTTTTGAAAGATCCCATTGAGTTCTAATACTTCAAGCGCCCCAGGAAAAACTAAGCCTTTTCCACCACCGCCTTCAAACACCGCATTTTCAGGCGGGGGACGTTTTTCTCTTTCTAGAGTTGATACCCCCAGCGCTTTTGACCATATCGCAGCAATTCGAGTCGCTATTTCGGATCCCATCATAGGTAATTACACCAAATATATAGACATTATATGATGGTTGGACTAATGAGGAAGCACAAAGTGCCTTAAAATCGAATGGGTGAGAGATTGGATTTTAGAGACGAGCATTTGATGATGAGAAATAAGATAGATCGCAATCAACCCGGCAAGAAATCCAGTAAGATGCCCTTCCCACGAAACAGTTTCATCGGTTGGAAATAAGCTTAGCAAGATGCTACCAAAATAATAGAATGCGACTGCAGCGCAAAAAAACGTGGTAAAAGTGGGTTGTTGATAAGCACTGCCTAATACATAACCAAAATAGCCTGCGATCAATGCACTGGCGCCTATATGGATACCATACCGACCTGCGCACCATACCCCAATCCCACTCAACAACATGATGATTGCAGTTACCCAATAAAATAAGCTGGGAGCCAGCGACATCACAAAAAGTGCTAGAAAAAATAAAGGGAATGAATTAAATAACAGATGCGTGTAATTTTTATGAATGAGCGGAGCAAAAAAAATGCCAACTAAACCTCGGGCATGACGAGGAAAAATCCCCCAACGATTCAGGTGTGAGCCTGTCATCCAATTAGCGACATTAATCGCCCAGAGGATCCCCACCAATATCAACATGGTAGGAATGTACTGCTTTGAGATTTCGGTAAAGTTTTGTATTTCGTTGCTAAGTTCGGTTAACATTTATACTGATCTATCGCTTTTGTTCAACCGTTGGCACACTTTCTTGCGTCTTTTGTTTAGAAAATTTAAATTTTTCTTTATGTAATAAATATACGCCAATCGATAACGCTGAGATCGATAACGCAAAATACATCATTTGAAGTGCCCCATCGTAAGTAATGTATAATACGCGTTGGAAATAATTAACAACCAATACCATCACAATCACCTTAGCAAGCTTATCTTTTAATTCATCTAAAGAATGAATAGCCAAAATCGAAGGTACTTTGACGCGTTGCAGTCCAAGACTAATCTTCGTAATAAATAATTCATAAAGCCCAAAACTAAAAATCAATAGTACGATCGCAATTAAATATAAATCCACTGCACCAATGATTTCGCTCACAATAAATTTATGGAGTTTTTCAGGGTAGCTAAGATGTATAAATTCTTTGATCACTTTAAATAGCATGCTAATAATATCGATGGTGGCGGCCATAAAAAGAAGAATGGAACTCAAAATGCCAAACACGACCGGCAGCAATACAAAATACCGTGAAATCATTAATATATTTTCAAATAAGCGCCTGAATATATTTCCTTTAAACATAAAAATTATCCCTTACCACGTGTTTTTTTCACCCCTTTTGGAGCATCTTTTTCGATAAAATCAATGATGATCCCAGCAACATCTTTTCCCGTCACGCTTTCTATTCCTTTTAACCCCGGAGAGGAATTCACTTCTAACACTAATGGCCCACGATGTGAACGAATAATATCCACACCCGCAATATCTAAGCCCATCACTTTAGCCGCTTTGGTTGCTAATTGCCTTTCTTCAGGAGTTAATTTAACCATGGTAGCTGTTCCACCATGGTGTAAATTGGAACGAAAATCACCTTCTTTTGCAGTTCTTTCCATGGCAGCCACTACCTTATCCCCGACCACAAAACATCGAATATCGCAGCCTTTGGCTTCTTTAATATATTCTTGTACCAAAAAATTCGCATTTAATTCTCTAAAAGCATTAATGACCCCTTCGGCTGCTTTCTCGGTTTCTGCTAATACAATACCTTGTCCATGCGTACTTTCCATTAGTTTAACAACCAAAGGTGCTCCGCCCACAAATCCAATCAATTCATCAGTAGCATCGGCTGAATGCGCATATCCGGTGATCGGCATGTCAACGCCTTTGCGAGCCAATAATTGATGTGCTCGTAACTTATCACGTGAACGCGATATGGCAATGGATTCGTTTACCGAGTAGATGCCACCTACCTCAAATTGACGCAACACTGCAGTGCCATAAGAGGTCACTGATGCTCCAATACGTGGAATGATCACATTAAGCATTAATTCTTGTGTTTTATAATGCACAGAAGGCTGATTGGCCGTGATGTTCATATAACATTTTAAAACGTCAATGACTTGGACTTCGTGACCACGGGCTAAGGCGGCCTCGACCAATCGTTTTGTTGAGTATAATTTGGGATCTCGAGATAAAATTCCAATTTTCATCAAACACCATTACTAAAATGTGCACTTACAATATTCTAATACCCACCCAAGCTCGACGTTAAATTAATATGTACTCGCGGTAACCCGTCCTTCACGGGACGGCACAGAGGCCGTCCCCTACAAGCTTTTATGCGTTGTTGCCGCGCCCCTTCGCCTCCTCGTATTTATCGGTTTGTTTGATTTATATCTTAATGTTTCTCACTTTACACAACTTTGTTTAATAGTCGCTTAGCCAATGTCTAAAAGTATGAGAGAATCCAAGGTTTAATTAATAACCATGGGTAATAAGGTATATTTTGTCAGTTAACAATCAATATTCTAACATTCGTGTTGCAATAGTTGGCTGCGGCAACTGGGGCAAAAACCTCGTCCGAGTGTTTCATGAACTGGGAGCACTTTACGCGGTTTGTGATATTGAATCTAGCAGGGCTCAAACCTTTGCAAATCAATACAACGTACCTGCGTTAAGCTTTGAAGAGATCCTCCATTCTTCAACCATTGATGCTGTGATTATCGCCACTCCTTCTTTTACCCATAAATCACTAGCTCATCTCAGTTTGAAAGCCAATAAACACGTTTTTATTGAAAAGCCAATGGCTCTTCGTGCAAAAGAGGCAATTTTGTTATCGCAATATGCCCAAAGTCAAATGCGAATATTAATGGTTGGACACCTAATTCAATATCATCCCGCTTTTGAAGTTTTAAAAGATCTTTGTGCACAAGGTGTTTTAGGAAATATTCATTACATTTATTCTCACCGTTTAAATTTTGGTAAATTTCCTGGTGAACCAAATGTGTTATGGGATTTTGCGCCACATGATGTTTCGATAATTTTAGCCTTATTTGGAGAAACCCCATCTCAAGTCTCTGCAAGCGGCTCTAATGCGCTTCAACACACCACATTGGATACGACTTGTTTTCAATTATATTTTAAAGGAAATAAACAAGCTCATGTCTTCTGTTCGTGGCTGCATCCGGTAAAAGAGCACAAACTCACGGTGATAGGTGATAAAGCCATGGCAATTTTTAACGATGGTGAGCCAGAAAATAAATTAAAGCTTTTTCGTATTCCCGAAAACTGTACCGATGGACTCCCACATCCGTTTACTTTACCTGCCGAAAATATATCGCTGCCACACGCAGAACCCTTGTTAAATGAATGTGAACATTTTTTAAATGCAATCTTGAACCGCACTGAACCTCGCACTAACGGTGTTGAAGGCAGTCATGTTATCTCGGTGTTAGAAACCGTCGCGCAAGCCATAGAGGCACAACTTACGCTACCTGTAAAGATCTCTCAACGAAATGAACAGTCGAAAATCACTTCGTTTGTTTCCGAGGTTGAACTCGAAGAAAATTATTAATGATGTGGAAATGTTATGCTAAAAGAAAAAGTAAATAAAATTGAATTTATCGATTTACACGCTCAGCAACATGCTCTTGGAGATACCATTAAGCAATCTATTGCGAAAGTTTTGCAACATGGTGGATATATTCTGGGCAAGGAAGTGCAAATACTCGAAGAACAACTTAGCTTATATACGGGCGCAAAAGATGTAGTCACATGCAGCAATGGTACCGATGCACTGAGACTATTGCTCATGGCTTATCAAGTCGGGCCGGGCGATGCCGTTTTTGTTCCTACTTTTACCTTCGCCTCAACTGCCGAAGTCGTTGCGCAAGCCAATGCCACACCGGTTTTTGTCGATATTTGTCCAAAAACATACAATATAGATCTCAATAGCCTTCAAGAAGCAATCGAAAAAATAAACAAAAGCAAATTAACCCCTAAAGGTATCATTGCAGTTGATCTTTTTGGTTTACCCGCAAATTATGCTGAGATCCATACAATTGCAGAGCATCATGGTTTATGGGTCATTGCGGATGCAGCACAAAGTTTTGGTGGCGGCATTGGCAATCAAATGGTAGGTAACCTTGCACACACGACTGCAACGAGCTTTTTCCCATCTAAACCACTGGCTTGTTATGGTGATGGTGGTGCTGTGTTTACCCGCGATGAAAAAATGGGAGCATTAATCCGATCCCTGCGTAATCATGGCTGTGGTGCTCATCGTTATGATCACATTCATATTGGCTTCAACAGTCGCTTAGATACACTCCAAGCGGCTATTTTAATAGAAAAATTACGAATTTTTCCGCTTGAACTGCAACGAAGAATAGAAGTTGCCGCTTATTACTCAAAATCGTTAAAGAATGTTGTGAGTGTCCCTGGCTACCCTGCTGAATACACACATGCCTTTGGGCTTTATACTATTCTTTGTCAGCAGGAACAACGTGATCATTTAATGAAAGAATTACAAGCAAACGACATTCCGACTAATGTTTACTATCGCAAGCCCTTACATTTACAACCCGCTTATGAGCATTTCCCTCGCGCAAGTCAAAGCCTTTCTCAGGCAGAAGACATTTCAAAACGAGTGTTGAGCTTGCCCATGCATCCGTATTTAACCAATGATCAATTAGAATATATTACTTATTGGGTAAAGAACGCACTTAATTAATTAGAACACTTCAAGATGCGAAGGATCATTGAAGTGTTCCCTCTTTTGAATTCCTGTGAGAAAAGGTGAAATGGGGGATATTTAATTTTGTAAGCGTATAACTTGTAAAGTAATATTATCTGCCGTTTTAGGATTTTCAGCTAAAATGACTTTAATTTTTTCTGTCACAAATTGTTGAACATCAGCTGAATTTGCTAAAGTGATCAAATCTTTTTGTGTGAGATATTCCCAAAACCCATCGGTACAAAGCAAAATGGTTTCATCTTTGTTTAACGGTGGGTGCAAATAAAGATCAGCTGCAGGTGTTTCAAATATGTTAACAGCCTTTAAGAGCCTATTCTGTAAAGGGTGCTTGCCAAAATCTTCTTCGGTAATTTTACCTTCTTCAAATAATTCTTGAACCATCGAATGATCGGGTGTGCGCCATAACATCCCCTCACGATTGAGACGATAGACTCGAGAATCACCCACATGAGCAGTGATCATATGGTTTGGATTTAGCCATAATAAAGCAACGGTTGTTTCAGCATCAACGCGCCCACACTGTTGCAAAATGGTATCTCGCATCATTCTACCGGACTCCCTGATATAGGATGCCATTGCCTCGAGCGGCTTTGAATGTGATAAAAGTTCAGAATATTCATCCGCTTTTGTGATAAGCGCCTCCACAATAGCACGAGAGGCAACTTCGCCAAACGCGTGCCCCCCTAACCCATCGGCAACGACGAAGCAAACCCAGTTTTTTCTAATCACATGAGCATAATAATCTTCGTTCTTCTGTCGCTTACCTTGGTTGGTGGTTTCATAAAAGGTAATATTAAACGTCAATGATTTGCTCTCCGCAATCCTTGGCAATTTGAGCTCTTGCCTCACGGTGTAAACGCGTCACTTCTTGCCAATCGTTGGCTAAAGGCATAATCAATTCACCGATTGTTACTTCAATTGGACCCGGTTGGAGAATAAAATGATCATCACGCAATATTGAACGGGTTCCCTTAATTGCAACGGGCAGTATTGGGCATTGTCCTTCTGCTGCAATTTTAAAAGCGCCAAGTTTAAAGGGTCGTAACCCTGCGCCAGCAGTGAAGGTTCCTTCCGGAAAAATCGCTATCCCGTTCCCCTCTTTTAATCGATTGGTGATCAATTCCGTATCGGCAATGTTTGAAGAAAAATCGACTCGGTCGATTGTGATCATTTTGAGTTTTTTGATTATGCTGCTTAAAATAGGAACTTTTAATAATTCCTTTTTCGCAACAAATTGAACGGGGGGCGGAAGAATAGCAAGTAACACAAAGGAGTCTAAGTAACTGGCATGATTCGACACATAAACCAGTGGTTTGGTTAAAGGAATTTTTTCTTTGTTTTTAACCTTCAGGCGACAACCACTCACCCATAGAATGCCTTTAGCCAATTGATGAATACATTGACTTGACCAGCGATAAGGAAGCAGAAATACCGCGCTTAATGCAACCAAAGTCGCAATAATGGTCAGTAAAGCTGCATAGGCAGTAAATAATAATTTCGCCATCAAAGCAAAAGATTGCCTTAATTTAAAGGTTAATCCCAGAAAATAAAGCTTAATGACTTGGAAAACAACTGGCCAACGATGATAAAATAATTTTTTATTAAGATAGGCGTCCTTACAAGCAGATCGTTGCAGTTTACCGCTTGATGTTTTACCAATGGTTTTTGGTGCCACAAGATATACTTCATCGGGTAAAATACCTAATACAGTAGCTATTTTTTCGTTTATTTCTTTGGTGATTTTTTTGTGCAGCGTTTTATCTTTTTCGCGTGTTTCTGCCACAATAATCAGTTTTTCTGTTCCCCATTTGGGGTCCATCACACCAAAAGCCACCACACAACCTTTACGGATCCCGCTGACTTGACTGGTGACTTCTTCAATTTCATCGGGATGCAAATTTCGGCCGGCCTTAATAATAATATCTTTTTGTCGCCCAGTGATGTATACCGCACCGTCACTCATATAGGCGCGATCCCCTGAATCTAGCCAGCCTTGATGCGTGATGGCTAACGTTGCCTCGGGCTGGCGATAGTAGCCTAGCATGATAGAAGGACCACGAAACTGCAGCGCACCGATCACTCTATCTGGGACTATTTCATCATATTCATTGACAATTCGGATTTCATGAAGCGGTATGGGTTTGCCACAACAAACAAATTTTATTGCATTTGCTAAATTTGTTTTTTCTGGCACCGCAATTTGTTCTTTTTCAAAAAGATCACGATTAATGATGTCAATCTTTGGTTCTTGGTTTGGCTCTGAAAATGTTAACGCCACTGCAGATTCCGCCAAACCATAAACAGGAAACATCGTGGTCGAGCGATAACCATAAGGGGTAAATTTTTTAATAAACCCTTCTAAGGTACTAGGACTGATTTCTTCTGCTCCATTAAAAGAAAGCCGCCAACTACTTAAATCTAACCCTGCAATAGCTGCTTCAGACACACGCCGAATACATAATTCATAAGCAAAATTAGGGGCTCCTGAAATGGTGGCGCGATGATAATGTATCGCCCATAGCCATTTTTCAGGCCGGGTGAGAAAAGATAAAGGCGACATGATCACGATGGGGCAAGCATGATACAAACTCATCAACCACGAACCTATCAACCCCATGTCATGATACAAGGGTAACCAACTGACAGCGACATCTTGAGAAGTAATTTGCGCCGCCTTGCCAATAGAGCGAATATTGGCAAGTAAATTGTGATGACTCAGCAACACACCTTTTGGTGCACTGGTACTACCTGAAGTATATTGAATTAAGGCAGGCATGCCTTCCACGATAAGCGATTTTTTAAACTTGTCTGTAGATTTTTTTAAACTCTCCACCGTGACCACATCATTCAAACTACTCACGAAGACTCTTAACAACTCACTTAATCTTTGTGCCTTTTGAAAGGTAATTAATAATTTGACTTCGGCATTTTTTAAAATATTCGCCGCTCTTATCGCATATTCTTCAATTCTATCAGGACGAAATGGCGGATAAATTGGCACCGGAATGGCACCCAAGTGTAAAATGCCAAAAAAGGTAAAAAAGAAATCTTCACTAGTCGGTAACATCAAGGCAACCGTATCGCCGCGAGTGATCCCTTTTTCTTGGAGGCCTGTCGCTATCTCGCTTGATTTTTTAAGTAGAATTTCATAGGTCAGTGTGACTTCATCCCCTTTTTCATCTTGAAAAAACACATGTGGTCGATGTGGCTCATGCTCAGCACGCATCTGCAATACTTCAACTAAAGATTGCGCTTGATTAGGATCAAATGTTGTTTTAGTTTCGACGGCATAAACCTTTTTGACGGTGGTAGGTATTTGTGTTTGCGAGGCTTGATTCACTGCGGTGGCTAAGTCGTTCAATGTTTCAGCCTGAATCATCACACTTTCACTCAGGAACACGCCAAAGGCTTCTTCGATTTGATGAAATAATTCTACTCTGCCTAAACTATCGATCCCAAGATCATGCTGCAAAGAAGCATCTAATGAAATTTTACGTTGCGCTGAGCTTCTTCCTAATTGAGCTAAGAATTGATCCGTGATGTGGATAATTCGTGTTTCAAGTTGTTTGGCTTTTTCGGCTGTAATGTTTTCGGATATATCTCTTTCGACATTATCGTTTTCGGTGTTATCATTTTCTGCCATTGAGATCCTTTAGGATATGTGCTTGCGTGGCGTTAAAGGGAGTAAAAAGGCTTGAGCAGTCTGTAGTTTTATTTTATTTTTTGTTAACCCTTCGATTACCTCTAACGAAGGAACACCATGGGTGATGAAAATAACATGACCTTTTTCGTGTTTTTTCTCGATTTCGTCATAAAACGCCAAAAGACGTTTTCGAACGTCATCATTTGATTCTCCATCAAAGGATTTTGCTTCATTTATGCCTACCCACCATTTATCGGTTTTATATTTGCTTTCAGTTTCACCTTCACGATCACCCATTTGACGATCAATTAAACGTTCTTCGACATGAATTTTGTCTTCAGAAAACACGCCTATCTTCGCCAATAACTGTGCTGTTTCAATGGCTGAGGGTAATGGCGATACATAAACCGCCACGATACTCCGATTATCAAATCCATAAGTCAGCAAAAGCTCGGAAGTATTTTCAACTTCCGTGCGACCTTTTTGAGTTAAATGTGAAGGCTTGTAATTAGAATGTTTGGGATTGGAATGATATTGATGTGCAGTATTGTGTTCCGCCTCACCATGGCGGATAAGAATCAGATGTCGCTCTTGCAACGCAAAAACATTTTGAGTAAACAATACCAAAATTAAGGCCCATACCCCATTTTTAATCTTTAGCATGTGAACTTCCTTTTAAATAGAGCTCTATTGTATTAACTGAAATAACTATATAGTATAATTTTCAAAGGTAAATTCTAAGATAAATTTTACAACGAACTATATAGCTT
>JBIOEB010000078.1:0-10377 GCA_044445585.1 Candidatus Berkiellales bacterium | reverse complement strand
CAAAGTGGAAGCAGTATATAATAAAAATAATCGTGTGAAAAAAAATGATTAAAAATATAAAAAAGCCAATGTATCTGTTGATGGCCCTATTCATTTTAGGCCAGACCTCTTTTTTAATGGCATCAGTCACGCCGAATTTACTTTTAAATGGCGATGCGGAATATCATCGTTGCACCGATGACTGGACTGCACAAACCTCAATTCCAGGCTGGACCGTGTTGCGAGGAGCAGCAAGCGTACTTTGTTATTCTGCCTTCAAGTATGCAAATGAAACACCTAATTTACCTTCTTCAACGCAACACCGAGCAGGTAAAGCATTTTTTGGTGCGCCTGGTATTGATACTGCCATAGAGCAAACCGTTGATGTGAGTGCTGCTGCTTCTACAATTGATAACGGGGCTGTCACTTTCTTGCTTTCGGGTTGGCTCGGTGGTTGGCATGATCGGCTTGAAAATGCAATTGTTACTGCGGTATTCCTTGACGCAAATGATAAATCCACTGGCTTGCCAGTACAATTATCGGCAAGTACTAAAGAACGAAATCATCTTACTGCTTTAGTTGCACTTAATATTAGTGGTAAAGTTCCTATAAAAACACGAAAAATTATGATAACAGTAAATTTTTTAACTGGAATGACATCTTTTCATAATGCTTATGCAGATAATTTAAGTTTGATTCTGGAAGGGGATGTGGCAAATGTCAAACCCGCGCAATTAACTGCAGCTAGCGGTGGTATTCCGAAGTTGGATCATATTTATGTCGTGATGATGGAAAATACCAATTTTTACGATGTGATTAATATTGATCAGGGTAAAGTGATTGTTAACTCAAATATGCCCTTTTTAGCTTCATTCGTTCCGCAAAGTGTCGTATTAACGAATATGTGGGGGACTTATCATCCAAGCAATCAAAATTATGTTGCCATGGTGGCAGGGGATACTTTTAAATACGGTACAACTTATTACCCCAACTATCGCTTAACTGCAAAGCATTTAGGAGATCTTCTTGATGCGCATGGTAAAAGCTGGGCTGCGTATGTTCAAAATATGGGTACACCTTGCAATTTGACAGCGCACCCCAATGGAAGTTGGTATGCTCCGGATGATCAACCCTTTGCTAATTTTTTAAATGTGATTGAAAATCCGACACGTTGCGCAAAAGTAATGAGAGATCTGAAGGATTTCAAAAAAGCTATAAAAAGCGATAAATTACCTAGTTTTGCTTGGATAGCAGCAGATGCTTATTCTGATGGGGAAGGCGCGTGGTTAAACAATTATGATGTCAATGAATCGTTAGCAGAGCAAGATAAATTTTTACGATTAGCTTTTCAAGAACTTTTAAGCTCTGCGCCATGGAAAAATTCACGTTCGCTTTTGATCATCACTTGGGATGAAAATCAAGCATGGGGTTGGCCGGATAATCGTGTACCCACCTTTTTAATCGGTTCACCTGGGTTGCTGAAAGAAGGAGCAATTATCAATACTCATTATAATGGCTACAGCGTGTTAAAAACGATTGAAAAAGCATTTGATTTGGGGAGTTTAAATAAATTTGATACTTATGCTAATTCTTTTGAAGCGGCATTTATCAAAAAACCCTTTCATGCGAATATTGATCTCACGCCTGCATTATCTCTTTCCACGCGTGGCACGATCCGCGATACTTTTGGTCGCAATGGTACCACCGCTGCAGTAGAAAAAGGTAAAAAAATACAACTGATAAGGCCGGATAATCTCACACCAGATACCATCGTTACTTTGGTGCCTATCGATCAGGTGCCTACTGCTAGTGCGATTAAATATAACTTTAGTCCTGGAACAAATAAGGTATCTATTCCAACGGATCAATTAGAACCAGGCGTTTATGGTGCATGGTATCAACCAGGAACCACACCTTATCGGGCTCCGATCCCAATTACTATTCTTCCTAATTTTAAAGTGACGCCGCAATCTCCTGGGATTGAAATCGTGGGGTCGCTTACAAGTAATGACAAGAGTCTTCCTATTCGAGAAGGAGCAAACCTTATTGTGCATTATTGCTTACCAAAAGGTGCGGCAACTAAAGAGGGTTGGATTGGCATTTTTGAAACTGGCACGCCGACAAATCAATTCACCAAGAAAAATGCGGATCATTTCAGCGTTTGGATCAAAACCCCTGGATCGGCTCCCGATCAGTTATGTGGTGAAGCTGCGGTGTTTACAGCGGAGTTGCCAGTTGAAAAAACCTATGAAATCCATATGTTGTTAGAGGATAAAAAAGGGAATTCCAAAACAGTTGGTCAGGCAGCGTCTATCGCGATTATTCCTGCGCTACCTTCACCCCATTCACCCAATAGCATTAGCCATTAATACCGCTCTTGGCTAATTGTTTCGAAAAAAGTGTGGGTTTTGTGATCACTAAGGCATTGCCGAGGATAATTAATGCCACGCCAATCATTGCTTCAGAGCCCCACTCAAAAGATTCAAAGTAGGTGGAAACTAATAACGCAACGATAGGGAAAAAGAGGGTTGTGTACACGGCTTTTTCAGAGCCTATACGTTGAACTAGAGCAAGATAGCTTAAAAATCCAAATACGGATCCTGGTATTGCAAGATAGAGAAGAGACACGAGATAAGGCGTTGAAAAATCGAGAGCATAGGGAATATCTGCGAATAAACAAAACAATACTAATAGAACCATTCCATAAATCATCCCATAAAAAGTGCTAGAAAGTATTGGGATTTTAAGGCGCGAACAATAAGTCGAAGTAGGGTTTGCCCAGGCAAAACAATAGGCCCCCAGTAAGGCTAATATCAATCCATAAACAGTTTCATTGGTAAGGCTAAAGCCTTGCAATTCAGGCCAAAAGATAAAGCATAAACCCGAAAGCCCAGAGAGTCCGCCAATGATCATGTTAAGACTGATGGATTTTCTAAGAAAAATAATGCTGTTAAGCATAGTCATTGCGACGCTAGTTGAAAAAATAATGGCCATTATCCCCGAAGGAAGATAAGCAGAACCACGATACAAAAAGATTAAATTAGCGGAAAACAATAGCACACCCAGCAAGGCCATCGCAGCATGTTGCTTAAAGCTAAAACGAAAAGACCCGCGTTTGATTACCATAATAAAAAAGACCACGATGGATGCAATGATGAATCGATAAATTAAAGAGATCTCAATAGGCACGATACCTATTTGATTTTTGATGGCAAACCAGGTTAGGCCCCACAGAATTATGATAGATATATATAAAAAAGCATTCATATCACACACCACACGAGAAAAGCTAACTATAGCATTTCAGATAAATACGAATAAATTTTCATTTAAAAATTTCAGATCTGTCTTCCCGGAATTTAGTCACGCTTAGCGAACTTGTGAGCTTAGCGTGACTTGATATCCGGGATCCAGACCTTAGTTATTTATTATGAAACCTTGCATCAATTAGCATTTTGACAAATAACTTGAACAAAATCAACCCCCTCATTATTTGTATTAACACACGAAAAGCGTTAGATAATCATTCTAATAAGGGACTATAGTACTTAATAAGTGGTTGCGATAGGACTCATCAGGGATCAATCCTAATGTTAATAATTCCTTTAATTTTGCTTGTGCTTATTCTTGTGATTACAAGCTTATTCTATATGACCAGCATGCCAGGAAAGAGTTATAGCGGTAAATTTGATTCTTTAACTCCTGTCGAAGCACAAATAAAGGAAGAATTGCACCAATATGTAGTCCACTTGGCTACCCATATTGGCCCTCGCCATCTTCTTAGGCCAGAAGCGCTGACCGCTACGGCCGAGTATCTTAAGGACAATTTACGGCGCTTTGGCTATACACCAATTATTCAAAATTACACTCTTGAAAGCATAAACTGTGAAAATATTATTGCTGAAATAAAAGGAACTGCCAGTCCCGAGGAAGTGATCATCATCGGTGCTCATTACGATTCTGTTATGCTAGATTGCCCAGGAGCAAACGATAATGGTTCAGGGGTAGCCGCAGTATTAGTATTATCACGATTATTTTTTGGCCGAGAAACCTCAAAAACATTACGCTTTGTATTTTTTGTAAATGAAGAGCCACCATTTTTTCTTTCTCGTAAAATGGGGAGTTTTCATTATGCCAAAGCATTAAAAAGAAAAAAGGAAAAGGTTTCAGCCATGTTTAGTATTGAAACGATTGGCTATTATTCCGATAAGCAAAATTCACAAAAATACCCCTTTCCTTTTGGATTATTTTATCCAAATGCTGGAAACTTTATTGGATTTGTTGGGAATATTTCTTCCAGAGCATTAGTGTTAAAGACTTTAAAGACATTTAGAGAAACTACGCATTTTCCTTCAGAAGGGGGAAGCATTCCAAGTTGGGTACCGGGGGTGGCGTGGTCGGACCATTGGGCGTTTTGGAAACAAGGATACCCTGCCATCATGATAACGGATACTGCACCTTACCGTTATCCTTTTTATCATACGAGTGATGATACACCCGATAAGATTTATTTTGATCACATGACAAAAGTTGTGATGGGCTTAGAGAAAGTCATCAACGAGATTATTTCATGATCCTTTCGTATTATCGGTGTTCCTTTAAAATGGATGCGTTCATATCAGCAGGTCCATTACTGTAACCGGATCCTTCATTACTATTATAAGAAGGTCCAGCACATCCGGTTAAAAAGGTTATTATCACCAATGATAATAGAATGACGAGCTTTTTCATGCTTTTACTTCCTTTTAATTGGATATCTTTTTGATTAAAAACAGTGGGTAAAAGTTCATTCAAGTAGATACACAGATCCATTAATGTTAAATTGTTTTCTTTTATATAAGCTTATAAATTATTTAATCTATACTTGAAATTATTAATAATTCCTGAAGATTTCTCTAAAATAAGGGCACTAAAATGAATCAAAAAATCATTTCCATCCTTTTAAGCGCGCTTTTTTCAATGAATGCTTTTGCTGATGTCGTTGTAAAGCCTGTTGATTATACTAGTGGTGGTGTCCAAATGGAGGGAATGGTTGCCTATGATGAGAATAGGCATGGGCATTATCCTGCGATCTTAATCGTCCATGATTGGATGGGATTAAGTGATTTTACCATCGAAAAAAGCAAAAAATTAGCTAAAGAAGGTTATGTCGCTTTTGCAGTTGATATTTATGGCAAAGGAAATCGTCCAAAAGATCAACAAGAAGCAGCTGAATATGCCAAAAAATTCAAAGATGATCGCAAGTTACTACGAGAACGTATGAACGCAGCCTACAATGCAGTCGTTGCAATGAAGAATGTGAATCGAAATAAAATCCTTGTAATCGGATATTGTTTTGGTGGAACGGCAGCACTTGAATTAGCTCGAAGTGGTGCGCCTCTCATTGGTACGGTGAGTTTTCATGGCGGTCTTTCTTCGCCTACTCCAGAAGATGCTAAAAATATTAAAGGAAGTGTGCTCATTTTACGGGGGGGAGATGATCCCTTTGTGCCACCCGCTGAGGTCGAAGCCTTTAAAAAAGAAATGCAGGATGCCAATGTTGATGCGACCTTTATCACTTATCAAGGCGCTGTGCACGCTTTTACCAATCCAAAAGCGGGGAATGATAATACAAAAGGGGCAGCCTATAATGCCAAAGCAGATAAAGATTCTTGGCAAGCGTTTGAGTCATTTCTTAAGGAAATTCTAGCTAAATAAAATGCGCTAATATCGCTAATAGTAAAAGCGCGACGATATTGGTAATTTTAATCATGGGGTTTATTGCTGGCCCTGCAGTGTCTTTATAAGGATCACCCACCGTATCCCCGGTAACAGCCGCTTTATGGGTTTCTGATCCTTTACCGCCAAAATTCCCTTCTTCAATTAATTTTTTGGCATTATCCCAAGCCCCTCCGCCCGAGGTCATAGAGATCGCAACAAACAATCCTGTGACAATGGTACCCAGAAGCATAGCCCCCAAGGCAGTAAAAGCAGCTTGTTTTCCAGCAATAAAATAAATAATAAACCACAATAAAGGTGGGGAAAATACCGGGAGGAGTGATGGCACAATCATTTCTTTAATGGCTGTTTTGGTTAATAAGTCTACTGCCAATCCATATTGAGGTTTTGCTTTGCCTTGGAGGATCCCTGGAATTTCGCGAAATTGACGACGAACCTCGATGACTACTTCACTTCCTGCTCGGCCGACTGCCATCATTGCGTAAGAGCCGAACATAAAAGGCAATAGGCCCCCTATAAATAACCCAATGACAACAAACGGATCGTTCAGCGTAAAAGGAATATTAAGATGAGGAAAATAAAATTTAAGATCATTGGTGTAAGCAACAAACAGCACCAGCGCTGCTAAACCGGCTGATCCAATCGCATACCCTTTGGTAACGGCTTTAGTAGTATTGCCAACAGAATCTAAAGCATCGGTGATCACGCGTACTTCGGCACTCATTTCGGACATTTCTGCAATGCCACCGGCGTTATCGGTAATGGGACCGTACGCATCCATCGTGACAATGTAACCAGTTAAACCTAGCATGCCAGTTGCCGCGATGGCAACGCCTAAAAGATCGGCTTGAAGGTAAGAGATCAAAATACCACCACAAATGACTAACACTGGCAGCACGGATGATTGCATGGAAACTGCCAGCCCCTGAATAATATTAGTTGCGTGCCCCGTTCTAGAGGCTTCGGCAATACTTTGTACAGGGAAAAAGGCTTTTGAAGTGTAATATTCTGTGATCACAACGATCAACCCAGTGACGACTAAACCGGTGATCGCACAAATAATTAATTTGATCCCGGTAATTGAAGCTGTCGTTAATATAATTTCTTGTTTTAATCCCACCAAAAAATAGGTTGCGCCAATAATTAAGCAGATACTAATCAACGAGCACAGCAGTAATCCTTTATAAAAGGCCCACATAATGTTATTACTTTGCTTTAGTTTTACCGCGAAAGTACCTATAATGGAGCCTAAAATACAAACGCCACCTATTGTCATCGGATACATCATGAGAATTTCTTTTTTCTGATCGGTGACAAATAAATCCATGATCATCATTGCGGCAACAATGGTGACAACATAAGTTTCGAACAGATCCGCAGCCATGCCGGCACAATCACCGACGTTATCGCCAACATTATCAGCAATGACAGCAGGGTTTCTCGGATCATCTTCGGGGATCCCGGCCTCAATTTTCCCTACCAAATCTGCGCCAACGTCAGCACCTTTGGTAAAAATTCCGCCACCCAAACGCGCAAAAATAGAGATCAATGATGCGCCAAAACTTAAACCCAACAGCGCTTCCATCGTGAAACGGTGAGAAATTCCAAGGTTTTTAAGGGTTAAATAATAAATCGTGATCCCAAGTAGCCCCAAACCCACCACTTGCATGCCAGTAATGGCGCCACCTTTAAAAGCAATCTCGAAAGCTTGAGACAGTCCTGAACGTGCGGCTTCTGCTGTTCTTACATTCGCCCGAATAGAAATGTTCATCCCCAGGTAACCGGCAAGCCCAGAAAGCACCGCGCCAATAAAAAAGCCGATCCCGACAAATTTACCTAACCCCAACGTTAAAAAGGCACACACCACAATGCCAACGATAGCAATGGTCGAGTATTGACGTTTTAGAAAGGCGTTAGCGCCTTCTTGAATGGCGGCAGCAATTTCTTGCATGCGCGAGTTACCCAGCGGTGCGGCAAAAACGGTATGTGCAGCATAAAGACAATAGATGAGGGCGATAATGCCGCAACTTAAGATAAATATATTTAATCCCATTTGATCGTCCTAATCATGATTTAGGTAGGATCCCGTTGGATTTCCCTTTATTAAAGTTAGATAATTGCCTGTAAAATGCAAATGCTCGTTAATTGAAATGCCTAAGCTGAGTAATTACACCATACATCAAAATTAAATTTTATGTGTTGGGGGTTCATCCTTTGGTAACTTCACCTGCTCTTCCTTTCTATCACCATAGATCATCTTGTCTGCTTGCTGTAACAATGTTTGAATATGATCCAATTCCTTTTTACCCGTCTCTCTGATGGGGTCAAATCGTTTACTGGGAATGCGTTGAACTCTATTTACTTGGTCGAGAAAATCTGACTTTACTCTATTATTTTTTAGCAAGATCGCCATTCTATCCAATAAGTCAGAAGATTTTTGTGGAGCCGTGCTGGTTTCTGTTGGTAAAAGCATTTGATCTGCTTGGGTTATTAGCTTTTCAATTTTTTTTATCAATTCATCCACATTAACATTTATCGGAGGAATTTTAGTCTTTGCTTGATAGGCGGGCATATCCATATTCATCTTATCGATTAAATCTAGTTTATCTCGAAGGTTGGTTATCGAAGTTTCGAGTTCATTTAAGATATCGGTTGAACTTTTAAATGGTTTCATGTTCTTTCCCTCCATATTATTAATTTTATCATGGCATTTCATTTAACAATAATTAATTTTATAGGTAAAAGGAGACACATAACCAAATGGGTCTCTTTTTTCTCCATTTGCTCTTTTCTCAAAGTGTTGATAGTCTACACAATCAACAAAATTTCCACCCCAATCCCAGCCATAGCGCGCAAATAAATTGGTGGCCAAACTATTTGGCATGATTTTGCCTTTTTCTGGGTAAATACGGCTAATATGTTTCTGCGAACCTGCAGGTATAATTAAACATCCTTTGACATAGGGATTAATCAGTGGATTAATATCAATTGCACGGCCATAACTATGTTGAGACAAAATGCCTGGTTGATCGGTAACATCACGACAGTAAAAAGCACCGGTAATGTTATCATAAATGCTAGGATCTTTTTTCAAATTGGCTGGTATAGGTTGCATTGCTTGTATAGGAAATCGTTGTTCAAATAATTCTTGAAAAATGGCAACTACTTCTTTCCCTAAAGTAGCATGCACAATCAAAGCACCATGATGTTCTTGATCATCAAATCCCCAATAACGCACTTTTACTAATACGAGTTCTTTTATTAAGGGTTGGCAGCGTACCAGATTACTATCAGAAATAAGCCTTTTTTCATATTCTGGTAACGCTTGAATTGAAATGACTGAATTAATTGGAATGCTGTCAAAAGTGGATTGTGCGAAGCAATTTGAAATAATAACCCAGAACAATAGCATTGCAGTTAAACAACGGTAGGACCTTTTATTTTCTTTAATCATAAACTAATTGCAAAGTTATTCTTGTGGGAACAAAAAGGCGATAGCAAAACGATAGGCATAACCATGAGGACTTCTGTCGGTAGTGACCAGCCAATAGCGAATACCGCCCCCGATGGTGATATATTGCTCACCTATACATAATAATTTGCTGATGTCGAAATTAACCGGTGCAGCCCATTCATCTGAACGCCAATTATAAACGGCGTCACTTGCAGTAGAGAAATTCCAGCCTTGGTAGGTACTATAAGTAATCCGTGGTTTTAGATAGGTTTTATTGATGTAAATGCGTTCTTCCGATCCTGCAATCGACCACAAGTGATAAAATAAACTTCCGATAGTCCAATGATCATCTCGCCAATACAATCCTGAACTGGGGCCAATACTCCATTTCTGCGTTCCTAAAGTATGATATGACGCAGTTGGAATACTAAACACTGGGCCGAGCCCCCAGTTAAATCCCTCTGGACTTATTTTATTAGGGCTCAATAGTAAATGTTGTTTAAAATCCGAAATTCCTGATTGATGACTATGGTGATGGTTAACATTTCTTTCGTCGATAAAGTGGATTTTTGAATGAGAAATTAAATTCCAATTTTCATTTAAAGAAACAGGAACGACTGGTTCAAATTTGATATAGGTCTTGTTACCATGAGTTTTGCCAATATCCCTGGAGTAATTATACTGGAAAGGGATTTTTATCATTTTCCCAAAAGGATTGACGGCGTTTCTTGCGAGTTCTTCTTCGTCCTCAGCAAAACAATTAGTCGTCACTGCTATCAAGATAGTAAAAATAAGGTATTTGTTTTTCATTGCTTTACTTTAGCATGAGAGTCATAAAAGCGCATATACTTTTCCCGGGACGGCACAGAGGCCGTCCGCTGCGCTCCTTGTTTAATATGCTGCGCGCGGAGTGAATCCGCGCTTGCACCTAAGGGGGAGAATCGCGATTCTCCCCCTTAGGGAACCCCCATCGCGTAGAGTTCTGGGACGGCACAGAGGCCGTCCCCTACATAATGTTAGTGAATTGTATTTGATTATTTTTGAATACTAACATAAAGTTGCAATTCCCCCCATTATCCCAATGGAATACAGCCTACATTGACTTCCTCATTTTCATTGAGTAGAATTACTAGTTTGTAAAATCTTCCCGCCTTGCTCCAAAGGAGAACTACTCCATGTTAGCTTCATTAAAAACCACATTACAGCATGCTAATAAAGTATTAAAT
>JBIOEB010000077.1:0-11137 GCA_044445585.1 Candidatus Berkiellales bacterium | reverse complement strand
TATGCGTGTCGATCAAAATAGATCCCCCTGTAAAATGGTTTTGAGTAAACCCGGCTAAATGAATTTCTTGAACTGATCCAACGGTGAGCGTCTGCAAATACGAAGCAGTATCCATTCCGTGATTTTGGCTGTTCACATATAAATTATTAACATCTAACAATATGCCACAACCCGTCTTGGCAGCGATTTCTCTCATCAATTCGGCTTCAGGGATGTTCGAGTGATGATATTGCAAATAGCTTGAAATGTTTTCGATTAGAATGGTACGTTGCAAAAAATCTTGCACTTGGTGAATACGTGAAACAAGATGCGTTAATACTTCGCTGGTATACGGCAATGGCAGTAAATCGTTAAAATAGCGGCCATTAATTGACGACCAGCTTAAATGCTCTGAAACCAGTGTGGGTTCAAAACGCAAGATGATATTTTTAAGTGTTTGAAGATGTTCCATATTCAGAGCATCTACCGAACCTAATGATAACCCGACTCCATGAAAACTAAAGGGATAATCTTGACGAATTTGCTCTAAATAATAATGTGGTTTACCGCCCTTGCCAAAGTAATTTTCACTGTGAATTTCAAACCAACCAATGTTGGGTTTATGATCGATAATGTCTTGATAATGTGGTGCACGAAGGCCAATTCCGGCCCCTTTTAAAATGTTTTTTTTATGTTCATCCTTGAACGTGATATTCACGTTTTTTTCTCCTCGCCTATCTTAACACAATCATCGTTGGTACTCTGCGTGGCAAATATTCCCGGCTATAAAAACGGATCCCAAAAATAGTGATACACCCGATGATTAACCAAGAAACTACCCACAAAATCGATTGTACAGGATGTGAAATCATGGTCGCACATTGGTAATAAATCACTGCCATGGCATAGGCAAGGCCGGTTGTCCAACAAACGGAAAAAATGGTCCACCCCTTTTGCACTTCACGTACCATTGCGGCAGTGGCTGACACACAAGGAAAGTAAAGCAAAACAAATATTAAATACGCAAACGCATTTTCTTGGCCATTAAACCGTTTAACCATTTCTCCGTAAGGGGAATTTTTGCTGACATTTGCAATGACATTCGCATTTTGATCAACCTCTTGCGCATAAAGCGAATTTAAGGTACCAATCACCACTTCTTTTGCCAAAATACCGGTAAACAAACCGACGGCAGCAGGCCAATTTTCTTTTTCGATCCCTAGCGGTTCAAAAATCGGAACCACTTTTTGCCCAATCACAGAAAGTATCGAGCTTTTATCGGGTGATGGCAACCATTTTCCATGAATTGAAATACTATTTAATACGCCAATACAAATACAAACGGGGATGATCAGTCTGCCGGCATTAAACAAAAATCGGCGCAAGCGATGCCAACAATGTAACCATAAAGATCGCCAATGCGGTAAATGATAATCAGGCATTTCTAAGATTAAAGGTGTGATTTCCCCGCGCAGTAAAGTCTTTTTTAAGAGCAACCCGGTGAGCACTGCCATGACGATACCGATTAAATACAAAATAAACACAATATTTTGCCCACCTTCCGGGAAAAAAGCAGCCACAAACACCGTGAAAATTGCTAGCCTGGCACCACAAGACATAAACGGGCTCATCATCACTGCTAAAATACGATCGCGTTTATTTTCTAACGTGCGTGCACCCATAATGGCTGGCACGTTACAACCAAAGCCAACAATCATCGGAACAAACGACTTACCGGGTAGCCCAACCGCACGCATGAGCCTGTCAACCACAAAGGCTGCACGCGCCATATAACCACTATCTTCTAACAAGGCTAAGGCAAAAAACATTGCCCCCAGTACTGGCACAAAAGTAATGACCGTGGTGATCCCAACCCCTAAACCCGAAACTAAAAGGCCTTTCAACCAAAAAGGCGCATTTAGATACGTTAATAATTGTGTTAAGCCGTCTACAAACAGGATTTCGGCACCCCATTCAAAATAACCTTGAAAAGCCCCACCCATATTAATTGCAAAGAAAAAGAGCGCATACATCATCATTAAAAAAATGGGAAACCCTAAATAGCGATGACAAACAATATGATCAACTCGCTGCGACAATCGTTGTTCAGGCAGCACTTTTTTTACTGTGCGTTTGGCGTTTGAAACGAATTGTTCGATCAAGTCATAACGCGCTTTTGCGATTAATACATCCGGCGTCTGCCCTGATTGTTTCTCAATTTCTGCGACGGCTTGTTGGATGTGAACCGTAAAAGTGCTTTGACACGGCAGGGGTTCACCTTCAAGCCAACGCAATAATTGATAGCGTGGAATACTTTTACCAGGCGACATTTTTTCATAACTTTCTTTAAGCTGAATCAGCTGCTCTTCAATCAGGGCAGGATAAGTGATCTTTAAACTCGCCGGTGAAACACCCTGAGCCAGCACCGTTTTAAGGGCTTCGATCCCTTTGCCTTGACGTGCCGCCAGCGAAACCACTGGGCAACCTAAATGTTGTGCTAATACATCGATCGCAATTTCTTCGCCTTGTTTTTCGACTAAATCCATGCGATTTAACGCTACCACGATGGGGTGATTTTGTTCGATGCATTGTAAAGTTAAATAAAGATTACGCTCTACATTAATGGCATCAACAACATTTAAAATGGCTGAATTGGTGTTAGATTTTAAATATTCGCTGGTGATATTTTCGTCTTGGGCGCCTTGGGGATCAATGATGGTTAAGGTATAAGCCCCAGGTAAATCGATAATTTCAAATGATTGCTGGTGATAAAAAAAATGGCCCGATTTTCGCTCAACCGTCACGCCTGCCCAATTACCGATTTGTTGCCATTTTCCGGTAAGTGCATTAAAAAGTGTCGTTTTCCCGCAGTTGGGATTACCGACAAGTACAATGGTGGGGTGCGACATATTCCACTTCTATTTGTTGACATTCTTTTTTACGTAAACTGAGCGTATACCCGCGTAACTGGACTTGCAACGGATCCCCTAACGGCGCAATACAAGTGACTGTCATGATCACGCCAGGCGTGAGTCCCATGGCAAGCAATTTATGCCGAAATCCAGACGCCTGCTGATGAAAACCAACCATTCGTACCTGCTGATCCACACAAACCGCATCAAGAGTTAGCAAACTAATACCTATGTTTCGACAAAAGTGGGACTGTTTTAATGTTAATGATAATTATTTTCATTTGCAAGCTCGACTCTTGTCTTTTGAGTAATTGGCTGCTAGCTTATGGGCTCGCATTGATTGCAGCAGATCAAGGAGAAGATACGATGATCAAAAAAGCGTTGCAAGCAGCAGGATTATTCGTATTAGGCGGTATCGCTCTTTATTACTGCCCTCAAGCCTTTGCGTGGGCAACCGATGAATTAGCCAAACTTGCGGCCTTACAAACTGTTGATCCGGTCTTAATAGGATTGCTTAAACTGACGGCAGCAGCACTTTATGGTACAGGCTATGCTGCTGGCGTAATCGCGCTCGGCGTTGCTCTTTATCACACCGTCCATTTGCTTATAGCGGCTTACCAAAACTACCAAACCCTGATTTCTGTTACGGATGATGATCTCAATTCTGATTTAGACTCAGATGCTAATTCATCTCCTGGCCATTCTTCATTTCCTCCTGTTTTAGACGTATCTTCATCAACCAATCTGATGCCTCCTCCTCCCAGAAGAGCCCCTAAACGTCCCGCTGCAAGAGAGCTTTTTTTTCCAAAGCAGGCCGATGAAGAGGATATGCCTGATCATCTGCAATGTTCTATCACTCTAAGCCCTATCACTAAAGCTACGCTAACACCAAGAGGGCATACCTATGACGATGCTGCAATCAGAAAATGGGTCGCTGAAAAAGGTACTAGCCCGCAAACTAGGGATCCGGTTAGTGTTAAACAACTCATTCCCAATCGAGCATTGCAAGATGAAATAGATCGTCGCAACAAAGAAATGGAAAAAAAGAAAGCAGAAAAAGCAGAAGAAGAGAAAAAGAAAATAGAAGCAAGGAAAAAAGCCAGACGCGCCTCAGCGAGAAGGTGATCCGCGCCACCCTAAAGTCACACGAGCCAACCCGGCTAAATCATAATAAGTTTTAATGTCTGTCAAACCAGCTTGATCTAATATTTGAGTCACTGCGTTTGCTTGATCATACCCATGTTCAAAAGCAAGTAATCCTTGCGGATTTAAATGATCTAAACTCGTCGCGACAATCAATCGAAAAGCTTCTAAACCACTTGGGCCAGGTGTTAATGAAATGCGTGGCTCAAATGGTAGCGCACCATGCATTAAATGCAAATCATACTCTCGAATATAAGGAGGATTACTGACGATTGCATCAAATCGCCGATTGCCTAATGCTTTAAACCAATCACTTTCTATAAATTCAATTTGGGGCAGATGGTGTCGTTCGGCATTTTGCTTTGCCACAATAAGCGCTTTGGCGCTGACATCGGTTGCGGTGATTTTCCAATTGGGGCGAGTGTGAGCCAGTGCGCACGCAATCGCACCGCATCCTGTGCCCAGATCCAACACACTTAAAGGTGTTTCAGGCAAATGGTGAAGGACTTTTTCGACCAATAATTCGGTGTCGAATCTTGGAATTAATGTATCGTGGGTGACGTGAAAAATCAAAGACCAAAATTCTTTAGTGCCAGTCAGGTATGCAATGGGCTCATGCGTTTGTCGCCTTTTAACGAGTTCTTCAAATAGTGTGGTTTCCTCGTCAGAAACCACTTTCTCAGGCCAGCCATATAATTTCATTCGATCGCATTTAAGGACATGTGCAAGCAGAATTTGCGCTTCTAGTGGTGGATTATCAAACATGGTTAATGCTGCTTTTCCTTCATTCAGCAACATCTCGACGGTTTTGGTCATTGCTCAATCATCGATAATTGCTCTGCTTGATATTCTTGTCTTAATGCTTCGACAATTTCATCGATTTTACCTTCCATGATTTCGTCTAATTTATATAAGGTGAGATTAATGCGATGATCGGTGATCCTTCCTTGAGGAAAATTATAGGTTCTAATTCTTTCTGAACGATCACCAGTGCCCACCAAGCTTTTGCGTGCGGCAGATTGCTCGGCTTTTTGAGCTTCTTTTTTCATGTTATGCAATTTAGAATGCAACAAGGCTAAAGCTTTAGCGCGATTTTTATGTTGCGAGCGCTCATCTTGACATTCGACCACAATGCCGGACGGTAAGTGCGTTATTCTAATCGCAGAATCGGTTTTGTTGACGTGCTGCCCACCTGCACCTGAAGCGCGATAGGTATCGATCCTTAACTCAGCGGGGTTGATTGCCGTCGCTTCTAGTTCTTCTGCTTCGGGCAAAATAGCTAGGGTACACGTTGAAGTGTGAATTCTTCCTTGTGATTCGGTGACAGGAACACGTTGTACGCGATGCGCACCCGATTCAAATTTTAAATGAGAATACACATTTTGCCCGACAATGCGCGCGATCACTTCTTTATAACCACCTTGTTCACCATAACTTTCACTCACCACTTCGACCCGCCATCCTTTTTGCTCGGCATAACGGCAATACATTCTAAATAAATCCCCGGCAAAAATAGAAGCTTCATTGCCACCTGCGCCAGCGCGTATTTCTAAAAAGATATTTTTATCATCATCAGGATCTTTAGGTAAAAGCAATAATTGCAGTTCATTGGTTAATTCGGCTAAACGCTGATCGATGGCGGCGATTTCATCTTTGGCCATCGAGCGCATTTCGAGATCTTCATCATTCAGTAACGCTGAAGCAGAAATCTTTTTGTCAAGTTGCTCTTGATACTTTTTAAAGGTGGTGACTAGGGTTTGAAGATCAACATATTCCTTGGAAAGATCGCGAAATTTTGCTTGATTTTGGATAATATCCGGCTGCGAGAGCAAAACACCGATTTCTTCGTGTCGCTCTACCAGGGAAGCTAATTTGGTCTTGATGGATTCTTTCATATAAGTATTATACCCAATACACTTCAAGATGCGAAGCATCATTCCCTACGCGATGGGGGTTTCCAAAGGGGGAGAATCGCGATTCTCCCCCTTTGGTGCAAGCGCGGATTCATTCCGCGCGCAGCATTATTATTCCAGCTCAAACAATTCTTTCGCAATTGCAATTTTCTCTTCCGCTTTTTCATAACTCATTTTGCGCAAATGCGAAGTAGGTGCATGTAACAGCTTTTGCGTCAATTGATGCGCCATTCTTTCAACCACCGCTTGAGGGGGATCCCCTTTGGCTAATCGTCGCAATGCTTGCTCGAGGCTTTCTGCTTTCACCTGGTCGGATCTTATTCGAAGGTTTCGCAACACGACCATTTGTTGCTCTGCCACCATCCAATCCATATAAGCATTTGAGGCGGTCACAATTCTATTTTCTGCTTCCTGAGCTGCATTTTGTCGAAGATTTAAATTTTGGGCAATAATGCCTTGTAAATCATCAATCGTATATAAATACACGTCTTCATTGAGTGCAACATTGGGATCAATATTACGTGGCACGCCTAAATCTACCATTAAAATGGGTCGTCGTTTAGTGTGTTCAAGCGCACAATTTAAATCTGCTTGCATCAAAATAGGATGATCCGCCGAAACCGAGCTGATCACAATATCCGCTTGCGCAAGACATTGCGTCAGATCATCCAACGGATAAGCTGTCGCCCCATAACGATCTGCAAGCAGCATGGCATGGTTTAAAGTTCGATTAATGATCAGCAAACGATTCACTTGTTTAGCTAAAAGATGCTGTAACACCAGCTCAATGTTTTCACCTGCCCCCACTAACAACACGGTGGTGCGTGAGAGATCACTAAAAATTTGTTTGGCTAAGGCCACCGCTGCAAAAGCAATCGAAATAGGATGTGTGCAAATTTCTGTACTTGCACGGATCTCTTTGGCAACCTTGAAACTGGTTTGAAACAGTCGAGAGAGTCTTTTCCCCAATACCCCAACTTGATTCGCCGTACGAAAGGCGGTTTTTAATTGCCCTAAAATTTGTGGCTCGCCAATCACCATGGAATCTAGGCCACAAGCAAGACGCATCACGTGTTTAACCGCATGTTGATCTGAAAAACGATATAAATAAGGTTTCATATCAAAATTGAGGATTTGAAACTCTTGCCACCACGACGTAATTTTTTTGGTGGCGGATCCAGTTAAATTCGAAGCGCTACAATAAAATTCAGTTCGATTGCATGTCGATAATAATGCGACTTCTTCAAGTGCTAATTTATTGCTTAAAGCTCGCAACGCCTCTGGAATAGCTTCTTGAGAAAAAGCGAGTTTTTCTCGAACTTCGATCGGTGCTGTTTTATGACTTACGCCAAGGGTAAGGATCACGTTGTTACCCTTTTATTTTGAAAAATCCACTTAAGCTTTTCCTTTTCCTGCCGTAGATTGAACTAACGTCAGCTAATTAACAAATTGATTCAGTGTCGTCAAACTTTTGACGGACAAGAATATTTAAAGGATTATTTATGAAGCAGGTAGCTAAACTACTCTTACCCCTTTTTTTATTGATCCCCGAAATATCTCAAACCCAGCCATTATTAAAGCAAGATCCTCAGTTTGAGCTTCAGCATCAAAAAAGCAACTCAACATCGCTTGAAGGAACCTTAAACCCCAAGAAGGTAACCCCCGCGGGGCAAACTGCTAATCATAAATCTTTAACCAGCAACCAAATTCCTGCAGATAGTTTATATCAACTCCTGGCTGCAGAAGTCGCCTTAGATAGACAAAATCCTGAAGTTGCTTTGGCAAATTATATCGCTGCTGCTCGGGAAACCCAAGATGGCTCCATTGCTGCCCGCGCCGCCCAAATTGCCTTAAGTATGTCTTCATTGCAGGATGCCCTGGAACCAGCACAAATTTGGGCCAAAGCTGAGCCTAACAATCTAGAAGCCCAAATTACCACTGCGGCTTTATTTTTGCGTTTAGATCAACCTTCGGGTGCAGTGCCTTATTTACGACATGCAGAAGAAGTCAATGCAGACGAAGCGGTACAATATTATTTAATTTTATTTCGTCAATTACCCAAACCGATCGAACGTGAACGGTTGGTAGAAGCATTAAAATTGCTCGCCAAGGAAAATACCAAAGAAAAAATGGCATCGCTGGCATTAGCAGAAATTTATATTAATAAAGGTGAATATAATCAAGCATTGCAAATGAGTAAAGATGTTTTGCAACACAATCCGGAATCCTCTTCTGCGATCCAATTTTATGTGCAAGCACTGGCACAGACACAAGGAAAAGATGCTGCAAAAACATATTGTGATAAAAAAATTGCAGCGCTTCCTAATAATATAGAATTAAAGCAATTTTACGCGCAATTTTTATTTGATAATGGTTACACTAAAGAAGCCAAAGTACAAACGGAACATTTACTGAAAAATCCAAATTTATCTGCCGAAGAATTATTACAATTTGCACGGTTATGCATCCAAGCACAATGGTTTGACTTGGCAAAAACAACGTTGACTCGCGCCAGCAAATTTGATGACACCAAAGATCTGTCTCATTATTTTTTAGCCCGAGTGGCCGAAATGGAAGATAACTCCGACGTTGCTTTGGAATGGTATAAACAAGTGCTCACGGGTCCATTTCATATTCTGTCGCAGATCCGAGCAAGCATTTTATTAACTGAAAAGAAGCAATACGAAGAAGCGTTGAAAATATTGTCGCATACTCAACCTAATGATTTTGCCGACAGCAAGTTAGTCTTGCTCGCCACCATTGATGTCCTAAATGATGCCAAACGTTATCAAGAAAGTTTGAATTTGCTTAACAATAATATTAAAATTGTGCCGGATGATATTGAGCTACTCTATTCGCGAAGCTTAGTGGCGGATCAACTTGGAAAATTAAATATGGCCGAAGCCGATCTTAAAGCAATTTTAGCCTTACAACCCAAACATCTCGATGCATTAAATGCCTTGGGATACCTATTAGCGAATAAAACCACTCGCTTCGACGAAGCTCAAGGGTATCTGTCGCAAGCGCTTAAATTAGCTCCAGATAACCCATTTATTCTCGATAGTTTAGGCTGGCTTTATTATAAAATGGGTAATAATCAACAAGCCGTCCAAACCTTACAAAAAGCTGCAAAACTTAGCGCTGATGGTGATATTGCCGCGCACTTAGGCGAAGTCATGTGGCAAATTAAAGATTATAATGGCGCGAAACAAGTATGGAATAAGGCTTTATCTCTGCAACCTAAACATGAGCAAATCATAAAAGTGATGCAACGCTTAATGGGGAAATAATTGAATGGAAAATCTACGCAACCCTAATTTATTTAAAGAAGCCTGCTACATTAATGGCAAATGGATGGAATCAAAATCCGGTAAAACCATTCCTGTCATCAATCCATTTAATGGCAATCAAATCGGAAAAGTGCCTGAATGCGCACAAGCGGAAACGCAATACGCCCTTGAATCGGCAAATCAAGCGTGGAATGACTGGAAAAATCGCTCAGCCAAAGAGCGCTCTGATATTCTGTGGGCTTGGGCACATTTAATTGATCAAAATAAAGACGATCTTGCTCTGATCATGACTTTAGAACAAGGAAAACCCCTAACCGAATCTTTAGGTGAAATTAATTATGCCAATGGATTTATCAAATGGTTTGCTGAAGAGTGCCGACGCATTTATGGTGATGTGATCCCCTCGAATAAGCCGAATCAACATCTGGTGGTGATCAAACAACCGATTGGTGTTGTTGCGGCCATTACTCCTTGGAATTTTCCTGCGGCAATGATCACGCGCAAAGTGGCCCCGGCTTTAGCGGTGGGTTGCACCGTCGTGATAAAACCTGATAAAGCCACCCCTTTTAGCGCTTTTGCGTTAGCGCAATTAGCCGATGAAGCGGGTATTCCTCCTGGCGTACTGAATGTGTTAACCGGGCTGTCGGATGTGATCGGATTAGAAATGACCACCAACCCCATCGTGCGTAAATTTTCTTTTACCGGCTCGACGAAAACCGGTAGTTTATTGATGAAGCAATGTGCTTCTACTATTAAAAATGTGACTTTAGAACTGGGCGGAAACGCGCCGTTTATTGTCTTTAACGATGCCGATCTCGATGCCGCGGTGGAAGGCGCCATTGCTTCTAAATTTCGTAACACTGGGCAAACTTGTGTTTGTGCCAATCGCATTTTAGTGCAAAATGACATTTACGACGCTTTCACCGATAAATTTGTGAGCGCTGTCAGCAAACTGATCGTTGGCAATGGTTTAGAAAAAGGCGTGCAGCAAGGCCCTTTAATTAATCAAGCCGCACTTGAAAAAGTCAAACGACATATTGCCGATGCCGTTGAAAAAAAAGGCAAGATCCTCTGTGGCGGCAAACCCCATTCTTTAGGGGGTTTATTTTTCGAGCCAACTGTGATCAGCGACGCCAACAGCACCATGTTATTAGCTAAAGAAGAAACCTTTGGCCCAGTAGCACCACTTTTTAGATTCCACACCGATAAAGAAGCAGTTCAACTGTCAAATGATACGGAATTTGGTTTGGCCGCCTATTTTTATGGCAAAGATATTGATCGTATTTGGCATGTGGCTGAAGAGCTTGAGTATGGCATGATCGGAATTAACACGGGCATTCTCTCAACCGAAGTCGCTCCTTTTGGTGGCGTGAAACAATCAGGAATTGGCAGAGAAGGATCTAAATATGGGGTTGAGTCTTATCTTGAAATAAAATACCTTTGCATGCAAAATCGCTGACAGACAAACCCAGAAAAATCATTTTAGCTCTAAATCATTAAAGAAACCTTCATAAACAAAAGCTCTTTCAATGGGTACTAAATATAGTATCATAAAAGGTGCTTCATGGAATATATACACGCAAATTTATCAGTTAGCATTTCCGAGCTGAAAAAGAGCCCTACCGCCGCGCTTAAGCATGCTAAGGGTAGCCCAGTAGCAATTCTAAACCACAATGTACCGATGGCATATCTTGTACCTGCTGATGTTTATGCAGCTATATTAGATCTAATTGAGGATCATGAACTTTCTAAAATCGTAGAAGAACGTCGGAAGGAAAAGGATCAAGCCATTTCGGTTTCCATAGATGACTTATAACCTCAAATTTGTACCCAGTGCTTTAGGCATTAGGGAGATTTACCCCTTGACACAAATAATCGGCCGCAGCAAAGCCACTTTAGT
>JBIOEB010000076.1:0-11193 GCA_044445585.1 Candidatus Berkiellales bacterium | reverse complement strand
TCTGCGCTACGCGCGGTCTCCCTTTTTCAAAGGGAGACATTATGTCGCTTCGCGACACTTCTTTACGTGGGCGCAGCCCACATAATTTCTCCCTTTGAAAAAGGGAGAGGTGAGCGCAGCGAACAGAGGGATTTTGGAGAGGTCAGCCTTTAGCCCCGGCGAAAGCCGGGGGAACAGAGAGATTTTGAGACGTATTTAACTTGGCAACAACGCATGGATCACATTCGTCACCACACCCCAAATGCGAAAATCCATTCCTTCTTGAATGCGAAGGGGTGGATAATTTTCATTCTCGGGGACGAGCCAAATCTCTTGGTTTGGTTTTATCTTTAAACGCTTGACGGTAAATTCGCCATCGATCAGCGCAATGATAATATTGCCGTCTTGAGCTTTCATGGAAATATCCACCACCAACAAATCATTAGGATGGATCCCCGCGTTGATCATTGAAACCCCTTCGACGCGGACATAAAAAGTAGAAGCCGGGTTTTTAATGAGATATTGATTTAAATCCAACCGAGTATCACTATAATCATCTGCTGGTGAAGGAAATCCGGCAGCCACTTTATGTTCATAAAGCGGAAGGTTAAGCACGGTAAGTGGAATTACCTTTGACGTGTAAATGGGATAAGGCACGACTTTTTCTTGACCAACATCGGCAAGGAATTGTTGCACCTGATTCACCATGCTTTGTGGAATGCGCACTGCTTTAGTTGGTTCGCCATATTTGCCGCTCCCAGGGGGCCTTCCAGCGCCATCGCGCTTGCCGCCGCGATGGATTGTTCGTACATTAGTTTTGGTCATGGCGATCTCTTCGTATTTTAGGGAGTTAATTGAATTTTGTACAATTTTCAAAAGTATAACAAGATTAGGTAAAAAAGCAATATGGAAATTAAAGATTATTATGCGGTGCTCGAGGTAGATGAAAAGGCGCCAGTCGATGAAATTAAAAGATCATATCGTAAATTAGCACGAAAATATCATCCTGATGTTAGTAAATTACCTGATGCTGAAAAGCGTTTTAAAGAAATAAACGAAGCATGGGAAGTTATTAAAGATCCGGTGAAACGCCAACATTATGATCGAGTGCGTGCAGGAGGCGCTTTTGAGCCTTTTTCAGCAGGAGCGGCTCAAGGTGGCTTTGATGCCGGTCAATCTGAAAGGGGATTTTCCCAAGGGGAGGACTTTAGTGATTTTTTTAACGCGCTCTTTGGTGGTATGGAAGGCGCATTTGGTAGACAAGCTCATCCCGGTGGGTTTCGATCCTTTCATGCCAAAGGGCAAGATCTGCAGGTCAAATTAAAGATCCCTTTATCTGTTGCCTTTAAAGGTGGGATCCAAAATATTCAAATTCAAGTGCCAGCACATTCCCCACCAGGGCAAACCACGTTGCAAACTAAAAATTTACAAGTAAAAATTCCCGCAGGAGTCATGCATGGCAGTCAAATTCGCTTAGCTGGGCAAGGTGGACCAGGAATAGGGAATGCGCCTGCAGGCGATCTTTATATAGAAATCGAAATAGAGCATCATCCTTTCTTTTCGTTGCAGCATAAGGATGTGCATTTAAAATTGCCGATCACACCTTGGGAAGCGGCATTAGGTGCGAATATTAAAGTGCCCACACTGGGGGGTGAAGTGTCTTTAAAAATTCCACAAAATGCGCAGAGTGGACAAACATTACGCTTAAAAGATCGCGGGTTACCAGGTAATCCTCCTGGACATCAATATGTCATGTTACAAATCATTGTGCCAAAAGCGGATACAGACGCAAAAACAGCGTTATATCAAGAAATGGCAAAAATGATGCCGTTTAACCCTCGCGAAAAATTAGGAGTGTAAGCATGCGTGAAAAAGATCAAGTGCTCGAGGGAATTGTTCAAGATGAAACGGTTACTTATTCACTCGTCGAATTATGCGAAATTTGTGTGGTTTCAGAAGAAACTATAACGGAAATAATTGAATATGGTATTGTTTCGCCTGTTGAAGAAGCGCCCAATTTAGCATTTAACGCCCAATCACTCCCGAGAATTAAAAAAGCCATACGTTTGCAGCAAGATTTAGCCATTAATTGGTCAGGGGTTTCGTTAGTATTGGAATTATTGGATGAAATTACGTTGTTGCGGCAGCAGATTCAAATATTATCTTCGGAGTAAAAAATTAAGATGTGGGCTATAGGTCAATCATATAATTCATATTGCCGCAAGGATTTAGTCACTTTTTCTGGATTGTATTTGACCACCTTTATTTGTTTGCTCTATGGTCTGAGACCCTGGCCTTTAGCCCGGAAAGAGCGCGGGTCAGGGTATATATGATGCGAAGCTAGGAGAGGTACAGTCCTCTAGCAATTGATATCTCAAGGCCTACTTCCTGGCTTTGGCTTGTCATTTAATAAACTAGATGCTTTCTTAATTTCATTTATAAAGGTATCAGGAACAAAATATACTTCTGCTTTTCTTATTTTGTTCTCTCTCAATAATTTGCTTCTTAAGGCGCTAAATCTGTCAAATCTTCCTTTTGTTTCATATTTTCTTTCCTCAGGTGACCCCCTTTCCTTATTTGGATTTGCACCTCCATATACTGATTCGAAGCTAGTATATATAAAAATGGCAGGTTTTTTGGGGGTATTATTTTTTCCTTGGTTTTCGCCAATATATTTTAAGCTATGAATAATTGTTTCAAAATCAGATTGAGTTGAATTTAGTTCTTTACCGTCTTCAATTAAATCCTCTAACACATCACTGTGTAACTCAACATGTTGATCATGATTGCTAATATAATATGCTCCGCGACCTTTATTTCCTTTAACAAATACATATATAACATTTTGATTGTCACTCATAAAATTCTCTCCTTAACTTTATGATAGAATGACAATAAAATTTATTAAGAAGTTCCCTAATGAATATTCATAAAAACAGTGTTTATGAATAAATTAAACAATCGATGTTTATAACTACAGCTGTAATCAGTATTTGGGATTGTTGCTAGTTGTTTAATGATTATATGCTCAACAACAGATTGTTAAATGAGTGGTTTCCTGTTATAGGGTAACAACTGATCAAAATCCTTATGAAAATGGCCGACAACCTAGGTCACACATCTTTTAAATTGCTTTTACATCAATTTTTAGCTGGTAATTTAAATTGCCAGATATTGGCAAACCTGGAAAGATATATTTCCAGATTTGATGTAAACTGGTAATATTAATTACCAGTTTGTAAAGGATAAAGAAGGTGATATGGACAGTATTACCCCCCAAATAAAAGAAATAATCCTTGATTTTCAAGGGCTTACCCTAGAAACGGGTGTGCCAAGGCACCTTGAAATTACCCCCATCCGGGGAAAGGCGACCATTTGTATAGGTGTACGACGATCGGGTAAATCAACGATGTTGTACCAAATTATTGACAAATTACAACAAAATGGCGTCCCCAAAGAAAATATCTTGTACCTGAATTTTTTCGATGAGCGTTTACATCGTCTAGAAGAAGTAGGCCTAGGTGTGATTTTGGAGGCATATTTTTCACTGTACCCCGAGAAGAAGAATGCAGAAAAAATATATTGTTTTTTTGATGAAATTCAAATCATTGAGGGTTGGGAGCCTTTTGTAGATCGCGTGATCCGAATGGAAAAGAGTGAAGTATATATTACGGGCTCTTCTGCAAAATTATTGTCAAAAGAAATTGCCACCCAAATGCGTGGTCGTTCCATGTCTTGGGAGATCTTCCCTTTCTCATTTAAAGAATTTCTTGATTATAAAGAAATAGATAGTCGTGAACCGTTTTCAACCAAAAAACGATTATTGATCCAAAATGCATTTGAAGATTATTGGGAGAAAGGTAGCTTTCCTGAAGTGGTTGGGCTTGAAAAATCTTTAAGAATAAAAGTGCTACAGGAATATTTTAATTCTGTATTGTACCGAGATCTTATTGAACGACATGATATAGCCCATCCTAAAGCAGTAATAGATTTGGCACGATGGTTAATTGATAATAATGGTTCTTTGTATTCCATCAATAATTTAACAGGCTATTTGAAATCATTGGGTCATAAGATCTCAAAATCAACGGTATCAGATTATCTTGCTTGGTTTGAAGATGCTTATTTTTTCTTTAATGTAAAGATCTTTGATTCCTCATTAGCCCGTGTGCATTCTAACCCGAAAAAGATATATTGTATTGATTTAGCCATGGTTAATGCAGTGAGCTCTGGGATCATGATTAATTCGGGAAGGCTCTTAGAAAATCTTGTGTTTATTGCTTTACGTAGAATGACGACGCAAATCTTTTATCATAAAACACAAAGTGGGTTAGAAATTGATTTTATCGCTCAAATGCATAATCGAAAGCGCTTGCTGATACAAGTATGTGAATCTTTAACGGATCCAAAAACAAAAAGCAGAGAAATTTCCGCTTTAAATGAAGCCATGCTTGAATTGAATATAAAGAGTGCAATGCTTGTGACTCGCAATCAAGAAGGTTCTATCGAAGTGCAAGCGGGAAGGATTGATATGATACCCGCTTGGCGATTTCTATTAGAGAAAATTTAGGTTACGAATGCGCCAACCGCTGCCTTGCAATCTTATCAGCAACTGTCAACGTAGAAAGTTTTCCTTTTTTAGCCTGCTCGAAAATAAGCATCAGCGTTTCATAAATATCCGAAACTTTTTTGATCGCCTCTTCTTCGGTTTGGTGGATCAGGGGGGCGGCCACATAAATTAAACCCCCACCATTAATGACATAATCCGGTGCGTAAAGGATCCCTTTTTCTTTTAAAGTTTGTGCCAACTCCGGTGATTCAAGTTGAACATTTGCCGAGCCAGCAATAATCTTTGCTTTAATTTCATTAATATTTTGGGTGGTTACGGCATTACTTAAAGCGCAAGGCGAAAATACATCACATGGTACTTTGTGGATTTCTTCTGGACTAACCAGCGTTGCACCAAATTCATCTTGACAACGAATTAAAGATTCCGGATGAATATCTGCAACCGTTAAAATGGCGCCAAGTTGATGTAACTCTTTTGCTAAGTGATAACCCACATGACCCGTACCTTGAATAGCAACATGGATCCCTTGACAATTTTCGCGTTGTAAATGAAATTTAACGGCGGCTTCAATGCCTCTTCGTACACCAAAAGCAGAAATGGGAGAAGGATCTTTATGTGATAACGGTTGATTAGAATGACCGGTGACATAAGCCGTGACACTATTGATCACATCCATATCTTCAACCGAAGTACCACTATCTTCAGCAGTGATATAACGGCCATTTAAACTTTGTACAAATTCAGCAAAAGATTTTAATAAAGGAGTTCGAGGAACACTAATGTCAGGGCTGATAATCACAGCTTTGCCACCACCCAATGGCAGCTGATGAATGGCCGCTTTGTAGCTCATTCCTTGCGCTAAGCGCAAGGCGTCAATAACGCCTTCTTCTAAGGTAGGATAAGGACGAAAACGACAGCCCCCTAAGGCAGGGCCATTCGCTGTGCTATGGATAGCAATAATGGCTAAAAGACCGGTTGCTTCATCTCTTTTGATATGAAGTTCACCAAACCGTAATTGAGTAAAGGTATGATAAAGATCAGATTGATGACTATTTGGAATGCTCATTAGATTAGTTAAGCTAGGCTGGCAACGGGTGTCAACTTACGCCATCGCAAGTAACCAACCACCGCCAAAATTAAATATAAACATTGCATTGCACTATGAAAAGGGATCCCTTTATACAGTTGTAAAGAGGCCGCCAGCGCATCTACTATAAACCATAAAATCCAACAGTGAATAATTTTCAAGCACAATAACCATTGGGCCATTAAGCCAAGCGTGGTGACAGTCGCATCCCAATAAGGGATCTCTGAGTCGGTCCATAACATCAAGCCCTGTGCCATGATCCACGTGGTTAACACAACGATAAAACCATAGGCAATGCCTTCGTTGAAAGTTAAAGAGCGAATAGGAAGTGCTTTTTTATTTTCTGACCAGTGATACCAACCATAGATCATCGTGAATAAAAGAACGATCTCTAATAATAAAGCGCCATAGATCCCTGTAGACCAATATAATAAACCATTTAAGAGCACCGCAATCATCCCAAGCAACCAGGCAAGACGTTTTGCTTGAGTAAAATAATAAGTACATACCAGAGACATCCCTGCGCCTGCAAAATCAAGCCAATTCATGGCGTGCCCTCATTATAAGAAAATAAAAAATAAAAAAGCGCCTAAACATAAACGATAAATAACAAAAGGCAGTACGCCTATTTTTCGAAGTAAACGTAAAAAAAGATGAATGCAACCGTAGGCACTCAATGCGGCAAACACGACGGCCACACCTATCGCGGGCCATTGGATCGCATCAGGAGAGCGGAGGATTTTAATACTTTCAAATGAACCGGCGAGTAAAATAACCGGTATTGACAATAAAAAAGAAAATTTTGCACTACTTTCGCGGTTGTATCCTAGCGCGAGCCCTGCTGTTAAAGTGATCCCCGAACGAGAAGTCCCTGGGATCAAGGCAAGCGTTTGTGCCAAACCGATGATGATAATATCTTTCCATGTTAACTCGCGTAATTTTTTTTGATGCAGTGAAAAATAATCGCTAGCGAGTAACACTAATCCAAAACAAACGGTGGCACAGCAAATGATCAGAGGAGAACGTAGCTGTGTGGCAACAAAATCGTGGGCTAACCAACCTATCAAAGCAATAGGAAAAGTGGCAATGATCAATTGCCAGGCGAGTCTGCCGTAAAAACGAGAACGGCGATGGCGAAAAAGTGAACGCCAAAAACCAGCCCATAAAAGCTGTATTTCTCGGCGAAAATACCAACACACCGCAAATAAAGTGCCAATATGGACTGCAATATCGAAAGAAAGCCCTTGATCCGCCCAACCCGTTAATAAAGGAACAAGAATAAGATGCGCAGAGCTTGAAATCGGAATAAATTCGGTTATGCCTTGAACCAGTGCCAAGGTAATCGCTTCGATCAGATTGCTCATGGGATTGCCTGAGAAGGTTTTGGTAAATCGTCTTTGCTGGGTGGAACTTCTTGGCAATTTTGGAGAGTACGTTTTTTAGATTGCATATGTTTTTCGTAAAGATCATAAGCACAACGCGCCACCATTTGCCCCCAATATTCGCCTTCTTGATCAGAAAGTGTAGGTGGCAATGCAATGATGATGTTATTTAAGCAAGCTTGGACAAGTAATTGGTTAAAGTCGGTACAATCTTTTTGAGTGACGTCAAAACATTTTACGAAGTAATGATCTTGCTCACAAAGTAAAGCAGGCAAGTTTTTTTGAACATTGATGGCCCAGTCTTTTTTATTGCCTGGTTTAGCAACCGCGAATGGGATGGTGGTTGCAATGGGCGGAGAAGGCGGCGCTGATTCTTGTGCAACACTCATTAAAGGGAGGCACAAAAATATCAAAGTAAGATTGGTAACTGTCCTGCGCATAATTTCTCCATTGGGCTTTAATAATTCGACAACCTGATTGTCAGTGTATTTTACACCGACACAGCCTAAATGTCGTTAATGGAATAATGTAGTAGAAATACGCACAACAAAGGGCGAATGAAGGGTGGACATACGCATTTATTTCTTACATTCTTTGCAGCTTTTCGACGTTTAAATTGTCTAACAAAATGTTAATGATAGGTATTTACGCCGATTTAAGGAAGGAAGAAAGCAAATATGTGGTATCACAAAACGAAATTAGGCACTTTTTGGATTGTTGAATCGCAGGAAAATCACGAATACTACCTAGGGATGGACCAAGAATCGCTGGGTCATTATCAGCGTATCGAAGATGCAATCCACGATATTAAAGGGCAATCTACCGGCTGTTTGAAATGGGATGCCTCTCGCGGGGCGAATGTTCCTGAAGATGTGAAAGAATGGGTTGAAGGGGAACCCGAGAATTGGAACGATTTGTAAATGTCTTGGAAATGTCCATTTGTGTTCATCCGGTGGTAGATTTTTTACCTTTTCGTGATCATTAACCCGGATGGGCTTTTTCAAAAGCCTTAATTGTCTTTTTAAGTTGCCGTAAATGGGATTTATCTCCCTTCTCTTTAGCATTGGTCATATCATCAATCAGATATTGCTTAATCGTGCAGATCCCTTCTTTGCAGGTCAGTAAAGACTCGCAACGCGCAACCGTTAACACGACAGGTTCGTGATTGACTTCGGCAATGGCTTCAATTTCATCAGCCGAAAGTTCACTTAAAGCGACGAAATCGTCAAGACTAATCACCGACTTTTCCTCCTATTGCTTTATTGGATTTAATTATCATATCATATTTTGTAGTTGAATGACTTTGTTATTGTGGATGTCCCCGTATCTCACAACGAAAAGAAGGACTTTGACTAGCAAGAGGAGGTCGGCTATGATTCGCTATCTAATTCTTGTTTGTATGTTGCGTGCGGAATGAATCCGCACTTGATCTAATGTATATCGTACAATCTTATTAACCTATAAAGCATGGTGCATCTTTAATAAGGGTGTAGCGATGCAAGTTGAGGACCCTATGAAAGCAGAAATCCATCCAGAATATAAAGAAATTAACGTAATTTGTGCGTGTGGTAATAATTTTGTCACTCGTTCTACCTATCGTGGGGAAAATCTTCGACTCGATGTTTGTAATGAATGCCATCCTTTTAATACAGGTAAACAAAAATTAATGGATACCGCAGGACGAGTTGATCAATATTGGAAACGATATGGTGGTAAAAAAGCCGAATAAATGCCGAATAGTTAAAAAGGGCGCAGCGCGCCCTTTTTAGTTTTATAAAACAAGAAATTTCCTTTGGTGGGTGTAATGACAAATGAATTAAAAAAGGCAGCGTTACGATATCACGCGCATCCCACGCCAGGAAAACTCGCTATATCATTAACCAAATCCACCGAAACACAAAAAGATTTAGCACTTGCTTACACACCCGGGGTTGCTGAGCCAGTACGCGCAATTGAAGCCAATCCAGAAGCAGTTTATCACTATACGTCTAAGGGAAATTTGGTCGGCGTGATCACCAATGGCACTGCCGTACTCGGTTTAGGGAATATGGGCCCCTTAGCAGCAAAGCCAGTGATGGAAGGCAAAGCGGTATTATTTAAACGTTTTGCAAATATAGATGTCTTTGATATTGAAATCGACGCCGCGAGTCCAGAAGAATTCATTAATACCGTGGCAAATATTGCACCCACTTTTGGTGGAATTAATTTAGAAGATATTAAAGGCCCAGAATGTTTTGAAATTGAAGAAGCATTGATTGCGCGTTTAGATATTCCAGTGTTTCATGATGATCAACATGGCACGGCAATCACCACGGTAGCAGCATTATTAAATGCTTTGGAATTACAGCAAAAATCCTTAAGCGACTGTCAAATTGTTTGTTTGGGTGCTGGCGCTGCTGGTATTGCTTCAATGCGCTTACTGGTTGCGATGGGAGTTCGTCGCGATCAAATTATCATGGTAGATAAACAAGGTGTTATTCATACTGGTCGCACGGATCTCAATGTGTATAAATTTGCTTTCGCAGCACAAACAAATAAACGCACGCTGAGTGACGCGTTGGTGGGTGCAGATGTGTTTATTGGTGTATCAGGGCCAGATCTTTTAACACCACAAATGTTAGAAACGATGGCGCCATTCCCGGTGGTATTTGCTTTATCAAACCCCGATCCAGAAATTAATCCGCTACTGGCTCATGCCGTCAGAGAGGATATTATTTTAGCAACCGGACGCAGCGATTATCCGAACCAAGTGAATAATGCCCTGTGTTTTCCTTATATTTTTCGAGGTGCATTAGATGTGCGCGCACGTCGCATCAATCAAGAAATGATGATCGCAGCGGCGCATGCCATTAAGGATCTGGCCAAAGAACCGATCCCAGATGTGGTGTTAAAAGGCTATGAATTAACCGAGCCGCTTTCTTTTGGCCCAGAATATATTTTGCCTAAACCAACTGATCCGCGGTTGTTGATTGTGGTTTCTGCTGCTGTTGCACAAGTTGCCATTGAAACCGGCGTTGCACGAAATGGTTATCCTGCTCATTATCCCCTGTTACCTTTGTCGGCAATGTCCTATTTTAGCGGTGTCATCATAGAAGAAGAAATGGAAGAAATAACCGACGCACAAGCCTAAGCGGAATGTAAAAAGGAGAAAAATCATGTCACGAGCAAAAATTGCTTTAATTGGTGCCGGAAATATTGGTGGGACTTTAGCGCACCTTTTATTATTAAAAAAACTAGGCGATGTGATTTTATTTGATATTGTCGAAGGCGTACCACAAGGTAAAGCCCTCGATTTATTGCAATGTGGTCCGATTGAAGGATTTGATGCTAAAATCACGGGCACCAACCATTATCAAGATATTCATGGTGCGGATGTAGTGATTGTCACCGCGGGGATCCCACGTAAACCTGGCATGAGTCGTGATGATTTATTAGCAGTCAATGCTAAAGTGATGAGAACCGTTGGCGCAGCCATTAAAGAACATTGTCCTAAAGCTTTTGTGATCTGTATCACCAATCCTTTGGATGTGATGGTAAAAGTATTGCAAGATGCATCCAATGTAAGCGATAACATGATTGTTGGTATGGCAGGGGTGTTAGATTCAGCGCGCTTTAGAACTTTTTTAGCGATGGAATTTAATGTTTCGGTGGATCAAGTACAAGCTTATGTGTTAGGTGGACATGGTGATTCGATGGTGCCGTTAACGGGCATGAGCAATATCGCCGGAACCAGTTTGAACGATCTCATCAAACAAGGTGCAATTAGCCAAGCCAAATTAGATGAAATTGTCAAAAGAACGCGTAATGGGGGCGGCGAAATTGTGGCGCTCTTAAAAACGGGTTCAGCTTTTTATGCCCCGGCCAGTGCTGCGATTGCCATGACAGAATCGTTCTTGCTCGACAAAAAACGCGTTTTACCCTGTGCCGCTAAATTAAAAACGGGGCAATATGGTGTATCAAAACCCTTATTTGTTGGCGTGCCAGCAAAAATTGGCGCCTCGGGCGTTGAACAAATTTATGAGGTGTCTTTGACCGAAGCAGAGCGTAAAAATCTGCAACTTTCGATCGATGCTGTTATTGAATTGTGTGATCTTGCCGAAAAATTATAATAAAGAGCCAACAAGGGGAAAGGGATTTTCTAAGCGCTATAAACAATAAAAAGCACTCCTAATATC
>JBIOEB010000075.1:0-11254 GCA_044445585.1 Candidatus Berkiellales bacterium | reverse complement strand
TCTATTTCGGCACAGCGGCCACAGGTTCGCAGCCGGCATTAAGGGTCAGCGACATGAAGGTCGAACCGGCGCAAGTGAATAGAGGCGGAAAACTCACGATTTCTGCCACCGTTTCGGGCGGAAAGGCTCTTGATTCTTTTACTCCCTGCACGACGGGCGTAATCAATTTTCTGAGATATCGAGGCGATTTGCTCGAGTCCCTTTTAAATAACGATATTCAAGCACAAGCCCAATCTTCGACAAAGATGCGCCACTTTCAAAAGATGGCCATAGACAACTGTTCTTTTGAAGATATGAGAAACACTGGCGCTGTCGGTAGTGAGCTTTTCCTTTAATACTTGTATGGAGTTACCCATGAAATTAATAAATAATTCAGATTTAAATAAAATAAGTGGTGCAACAACTAATTCTTCTTACATGTGCATTTATTCTTTGATCCAATATCAAAACAGTCGCTTTACCATGCTAGATCATGCTTATCAAGGTAATTCGGCCGAAGAACCTACCCCTGGGTTCAACAGTGACAAGGAAAGTTTTGCAATGTACCGCAAGTGGGCTGATCAATATTGCCCGCAAGAAATTGTGGCCGAATATATCGGCAAGTAATTCCACCTTTCCCTACGTTTTGGTCGACGCCTCATGGCGTCGCCTGACGCGGGGATAAAATCCATGAGAAAGTTGTGGGATACAGTTCATCCTGATGATCTTGTTTGTGGATTAAGTACATAAGTTGTAGTTTTGCCTTCCCCATGCTTTTTAATTAAATTGAGTTGAATTAGAGTTCTTATTTCTCTTAGAGCAGTATCATCACTTAACTTTAATAATAAGGCGATATCTTTTTTAGTTATTACTTTCCGTTCAAGCAAATGGTGATAAATTTTTAATTGGCGGGCTGATAGATTTTGCAAATTAAAGTCTTGGGAGCGTTTAAAAAAGCGAATATTAAAAAAAGTGCTTGCTTTTACTTCAAGAGCAGGATTTTTGTTTTCTGCCAATGCACGGCGCATTCTATCAAAGCCACTTCCTACACGTTCAATAAATCGAGCTCTGTGCAATAAATCTGCTATTAGACGATTACGTCGTACGCTGCGTCGCCCTAGGTCATCAATTGTTAATCCGCGATACAGGCCGCCTGGATTCTCAATCTCAATGAATTCAGGGTACATATGAATGTAAATGTGCGCTCCATCATATAGATAATCTCGATGAGTGATGGCGTTAATAATAGCTTCACGCAGTGCAACAGGAGGGTAATCGTAGATATCTTGCCGTACCCCTTTAGCAGAATCAGAAAAATCGGCTGCAACATTCATATGCCGTATCACAAAAGCTAAACTTTCTTCAATTTGCGAGAGAAGTGAACCCATAAAGTCTTTTTTATCAATGATAGAAAAACGGTCGTTGCTTTGATATCTTACAGCTGTAATATAGGCTTCAGGAAAAAACGATTGGAGATTTTTTGCAAAGAATAAAACACCAGTATTCGTAACCTGAAATAGTGATTTATCTTTGTGAGCCAGATTTAAACTTAATAATATATCTTCTGATGATGCTTTCAAATCAATTCCACAATGCTTAAGGTAATCATCAAATGCTTTCTTTGAAAAATCGGCTGGGTATTTAAAACGTCGATTAATTGCTTCATCAAAGTGTATTTTGCCTACGTCATTAATAAATTGAATAATTTCATCTCTTCTTAATTTTTGAGAATTGGGGCCAACTCTTAAAAAAAATCCGTCTTTACATTTGTAGGGTTTATTATTACCCTCATCAACGAATACGATCAGTATTCCATGTTGATTATATTTTTTGAAACTAATTTGAATGCTTGGGTCGCAATTGCGAGCAATATCTTGAATTTGACTCAGCAATGCATTAGTTATTTCTATTCCCTTTATCTCACCTTTGTCGTTAACACCAATATAAATTTCCCCACCTGTGGCATTAGCAAAAGCGACGATTTCTCGATCGAGGTCGGCGAGTTTTTCTTTAAATTCAACCTTGAATCCTTCGCCTTCTTGTAATTTTAGTTTTAAATAGGATTCGTCATTCATTGATATTATCCTTAAATTTGGTCTCTCTTATTAATGATAACTTAGGGGGATAATTGTTGTCTATATTTGCGGCGCAAATGCGGCGCAAATGCGGCGCAAGAATATAAGCTTGTATATACAATTAATGAGTTGTACACCTGAAAATGGACGGTTTCAGTTATATTCTATGTAATAAAAAAGTGTTGGCAGCTCTTTTCAATTACATAGAATATGAATACCTTAAGAAGAGGGCTTGCAGGAAATTGTGGCAGAATTTATAGGCATGTAACCACGTTTCTGCCTTAGACGCACGGCTTTCTTCGATTTTAACCATTCCTCACTTGCCCATCCCCCAACACTTCCCACTTATAACTCGTTAGCGCTTCTAACCCCATTGGCCCTCTGGCATGAAGTTTTTGCGTGCTGATCCCAATCTCGGCGCCCATGCCAAATTCACCGCCGTCGGTAAAGGCAGTGGAGGCATTCACGTAAACGGCTGCGGCATCCACATTTGCCAGAAAATCGTTATATACCTTGGGATCTTCAGCAATAATAGCTTCACTGTGGCCGGAGCTATATTGCGCAATGTGAGCAATAGCCTCATCCAGCGAATTCACTACTTTAATTGACATTTTCAGCGACAAAAATTCAGTGCCATAATCTTCAGGTTTGGCATGATGCAGTAAATGTTTAGGATAATGTGCTTTGAGTATTTGAACACTTGGATCATCGGCAAAGATCTCAACATTTTTTGATCCTAAGATTGCAATTAATTCCGATAAATCGTTTAATCGCGCTTGGTGGATCAACAGTGTATCAAGGGCGTTACACACGCTCACTCTTCTGGTTTTGGCATTATCGATAATGCGTTTACCTTTAGTTAAATCGCCACTTTGATCAAAATAGGTATGCACGATCCCAGCACCAGTCTCGATCACAGGGATCTTAGCGTGACTTCGTACAAAATCGATTAACGCTTGGCTGCCCCGCGGAATGCATACATCGATCAGGCCAACCGCATTTAAGAGATCAAATGTTCTTTCACGTTCAGGGGGCATTAAATAAGCAAGCTCGGTGGGAAGAGAGTGGGATAAGAGCGTTTGATGGATTATTTTCATCAACGCTTGATTGGTATGCCAAGCTTCCTTTCCTCCCTTTAGGATACAAGCATTGCCGGCTTTAAAACAAAGTACAAACACATCAATCGTCACATTTGGGCGCGATTCATAAATCACACTTACCACGCCTAAGGGCACCGAGATTTTTTTAAGCGCTAAACCATTCGGTAAGGTTTTTTCAAGTAGCACTTGGCCAAGTGGATCAGGCAATTGCGTTACTTTCCGGATATCTTGAGCCATACTGTCGATGCGTTCTTGTGTTAACAGCAAACGATCATATCGTGGATCATCCGTCGGCATTTTGGCTAAATCTTCCGCATTCGCTTTTAAAATAGGATTAGTATTTTTGAGTAATTCATCAGCGAGCGAGGTTAATACTTTGTTGCGCTCGATATTGTTTAATGTTAACAAGGTACGGCTGGCCTTTTTAGTGGCTTGGATTTTTTGCTGAATTTCATTCATCGGATGTTTACCCTAGTTTTTCGATATATAAATGGTCATAATGAATAAAAGCGGGTTTGTTGTTTTTTCCTAAATATTCTTTTAGCGACTCATGGCCATATTTCGCTAACCCAACACCTATTTTTTGGCCATTGGGCGCAAGAATATCAATTAAATCGCCTTTTTCAAATTCTCCGGAGTATTTGACAATGCCCACCGGTAGAATACTGCGTGCTTTCAGCCGATCTTGCATTAATTCGTATAATTGGGCGTTAATATGAATGCAAGCATTATTTTTATGATAATGAAAAGCCATCCAACGCTTAACATTCGATTTTTTCTTAAAAGGCAACACCGTTGTGCCAATGGATTCGTTGTTCATTAATCTTAAAATCACGTCTTCTTCGTTAACATGAACGATATGCGTGGTGACGCCTAAATCCGACATTTTGCGAGCACTCGACAGTTTACTGATCATGCCGCCGCGACCATGAGGCGATTTGGTGGTCGAAATCTTTTGCCATTTATCGTCGGGGTTAATGACAGGAATAACGGTTGCAGCGGGATCGGTCGGGTCGAGATCATAAACGCCTTTCACCGTCGTTAACACAATCAATTTATCAGCATTAATTTGCGTAGAAATTAAGGCTGCCAGTTCATCGTTATCGGTAAACATTAATTCTTCAACGGCAACACTGTCGTTTTCGTTGACGATTGGCAAAATATTTTGGTGTGATAATATTTCCTGAAAAATTCTGGCAATATTAAGATAATGGGCGCGTGTTTGAAAATCTTGTTTCGTGAGCAACAATTGCGCGGCAAGAACATGATATTTTTGTAATAGGGTAGAGTAGGTCTGCATCAATTCAGGCTGACCTATACTGGCCAGTACTTGTTTTTCGGCAATCGAGTGGCCATATTCTCGGCCAAAGGCATTTCGTGCCACGCGTCGGCCCGATCCGACTGCGCCCGAGCTCACTAATACCACGTGCACCCCTTTTTGCTGTAAGGTGATAATTTGCCTAACAATACTTGCCAAAGTGCTTTCTAAAATTTCACCTTTTTCGGATAAAATAGCTTGTGTTCCCACTTTGATGACTATTTTAGGACGGTTATTTTTTAGATCGACCATGCTCTCCTCAAAAGCTTTTTTGAAATCAATGGGTAACAGTTTAACACTTTTGGCCTCTTGCAATCCAAAACACCCTATTATAGACTGCCAAGCTCTCTGCCCACTTGTGTAAAGTTGGGCAATAGAAAAGTTTGTTAATTAACTCCTTGCGCTATTTAACTTTTTTTGCATACGGCACACTGCGGCCGTCCCGAAAAAAGTATAAAAGCGCTTTAATCCGTGAGGAGAAGTGAATGCGACATTATGAAATTGTATTTTTAGTTCACCCTGATCAAAGCGAGCAAGTGCCTGCTATGGTTGAGCGGTATCGTGCCACCATCGAAAAAGGCGAGGGCAAGATCCACCGACATGAAGATTGGGGCAGAAGACAACTTGCTTATCCCATTAAGAAAATGCACAAAGCCCATTATGTTTTAATGAACATTGAATGTGATAACGAAGTGCTTGAATCATTAAAACATGCTTTTCGTTACAATGATGCTATTTTGCGGCATTTGATTTTAAATCGCGATGCTGCCATCACAGAAGTATCAGCCATGTTACGAACCGATGAAGAAAAAGAAAAAATGGAACGTGGTGTCGAGCGGGTCATCGAAGAGGAGCTCGAATAATGCATTCTCAGCGAGGAGGGTTTATGTCTCAAGCAGCATGGCGTCCACGTGGCAATAAAAAGAAACATTGTCCGTTCGCATCTAAAAAAATTCCAATGGATTATATCGATTTTAAAAATTTTCGTTTTTTACGCAAATATATTACCGAAACAGGGAAAATTGTGCCCTGTCGGATCACAGGGTTGGGGCCAATTCCCCAACGGATTTTGGCAAATGAAATTAAGTATGCCCGATTTTTGGCATTGCTCCCGTACTGTGACAGACATTAAACGTTGATGATTTGCAGCGTAAAGAGGTTTAAAAATGGACGTGATATTACTTGAAAATATCAGAAATTTAGGCAAGTTTGGCAGTAAAGTTAAAGTTGCTAAAGGGTTTGGGCGTAATTTTCTTATCCCACAAGGTAAAGCGGTTCCGGCGAATAAAGAAAATCTTGCTAAATTTGAAGGGCAACGCGCCGAGCTTGAAAAGGCCGCAGAAGAGCGCTTACAGCAAGCGCAAGAACGCGCCGCAGAAATTAACAATATTGAGATCACCATTACTGCGCGTTCAGGAGATGAGGGTAAGCTTTATGGATCCATTGGCACTTTTGATCTGGTGCGCGCATTTAAAGACAAAGGCGTCACCGTTACCAAGCAAGAAATCCGCTTGCCCAATGGCCCTTTAAGGGAGCTGGGAGACTTTTTCATTGATGTTCAGCTTCATGCCGAAGTGATTGCGCAAGCCAAGGTTAAAGTTATTCCGGAGTCTGAAAAGGAATAATTTTTAGATCCGTCATTGCTTCTCGCAATGACGGCACGCTTTCGTACGAAATGGCCTCTGTGCCATCCTGGGAGAGTATACTCCTAGTGGATTTCTGGATCCCGGATATCAAGTCACGCTAAGCTCACAAGTTCGCTAAGCGTGACTAAATTCCGGGAAGACAGTTCTGAAATTTTTGAATGAAATTTTATCCACCTTTTTCTGAAACGCTATAGATAATATTCGTTGACACTTTCGTAATGAGGTCAAACCATGATCAGAGATAAAGAAGCATTACGAGGACCACAACAATCCCTTCCTTCCCCATTCAAAATGCCACCCCATTCCCTAGACGCCGAGCAAGCGGTGTTAGGTGGATTATTACTAGAAAATAAAGCTTGGGATCAAATTGCAGATAGGATCACCGAAAAACATTTTTATCGCCCCGATCACCAAATGATTTTTCGAGCGATGAGCGGTCTCATGGCGGAAAACAAGCCTTTGGATGTGATCACGGTGGCCGAAGCGCTGCAGAAAATGGAAGTGCATGATCAGGTTGGTGGGCTGGCCTATTTGGGGGAGCTTGCGAAAAACACGCCGAGTGCTGCAAACATTGCAGCTTACGCCGAAATTGTTTATGAACGCGCAGTTTTAAGAGAGCTTATTTCAGTCGGGACGCATATCACCGAAGCCGCCTTTGATCCGCAAGGGCGTGTCAGTGCTGAAATTCTCGATGAAGCCGAGAAAAAAGTATTTGATATTGCTGAACGTGGCATGAAAAGTGTGGGCCCAGAAGGGATCCGCTCTATTGTGGCACGAGCTATCGATAATATCGAAAAACGTTTTCAAGATAATACCTTTATGACCGGCATTTCGACCGGATTTACCGATCTCGATCGTTTAACTACCGGAATGCAACCAGGAGATTTAATTATTATTGCGGGTCGCCCTTCAATGGGTAAAACCACATTAGCAATGAATATTGCCGAGCACGCCGCCATTCGCAGTCAAAAATCAGTATTGGTGTTTAGTATGGAAATGCCAGGCGAAAGCCTTGCCATGCGGATGTTATCCTCGTTGGGGCGAATTGATCAAAATAAATTACGCACCGGAAAATTGGCAGAAGAAGATTGGACCAAGCTCACCTCTGCAGTGGCTTTTTTAAGTGGGGCGAAACTTTATATCGATGAAACACCGGCGCTTTCGCCGATGGAATTAAGAGCCAGAGCGCGAAGAGTCGCACGTGAGCGCGATTCACTCGGATTAATCGTGGTCGATTATTTGCAATTAATGCGCAGCCAAGGATATAGCGAAAATCGCACGGCTGAAATTTCAGAAATATCTCGCTCGTTAAAAACCTTGGCGAAAGAATTAAAAGTTCCTATTATTGCATTATCGCAGTTAAACCGAAGCTTAGAGCAACGGCCAAACAAACGGCCAGTGATGTCGGATTTACGTGAATCAGGCGCGATTGAGCAAGATGCTGATTTAATCGTCTTTATTTATCGTGATGAAGTTTATCATGAAGATAGCCCCGATAAAGGCACGGCGGAAATTATTATTGCAAAACAACGTAATGGCCCGATTGGCTCACTTCGGCTTACTTTTTCAGGCCAATACACGCGATTTGATAATTTTATGACGGAACACATTATAGGGAAATAATATGAGCCGCCGCGTTTACGCTACCGTTTCGGAAAGTGCCTTAAAACATAATTTAAATCAAGTGAAAAGGCGGGCGCCGCATTCTAAAATCATCGCGATGGTCAAAGCCAATGCTTATGGTCATGGGTTAATTTCAGTAGCAGAAGCCTTACAAGATGTTGATGCTTTTGGCGTAGCCTGCATTGATGAAGCTTTAAAAATTAGGCAAGCGGGCATTAAAACGGATATTGTTTTAATAGAAGGCATTTTTCAGGAAGAAGAATTGCCGCAAGTTCAAAAAGAAAATTTTATTATCGTGGTGCATCATTGGCCACAAGTGGTCGCCCTTAAACAGTATTCCGGAGCCCTTCAACAACCCTTTCGCATATGGCTTAAAATCAATACCGGGATGAATCGTTTAGGCTTTTTTGAAAATGAATTTGCAAAAGCCTATCAACAGCTTTGTTATGATCAGCAGATTGAAATCATTGGGTTTATGAGCCATTTTGCCACAGCCGATCATCGCGAAAGAGATTTTACGTTGAATCAAGTAAAACAATTTGAAAAAATCGTGGGATCTTTTAAAGGGCAGCGTTGTTTGGCAAATTCGGCGGCGATCGTTGCTTTTCCTAATACCCACGCGGATTGGATCCGCCCGGGTTTGTTGTTGTATGGGGCTTCTCCTTTTGCCGAGATCACCGCCAAAGAATTAAATTTAAAACCTGCCATGACTTTTAACTCCGAAATTATTGCCATTCGTGATCTTAAAATGCACGAATGTGTGGGTTATGGGATCACGTGGAAAAATACGCAAACTTCTTGCAAAATGGGCATTGTGGCCATGGGTTATGGCGATGGTTATCCATGGCATGCCAAAAATGGCACCCCCGTGTTAGTGAATGGCGAGCGCGCTTCTACCATTGGCAGAATTTCCATGGATATGTTAGCCGTTGATTTAACCCATATCTCAAAGGTAAAAGTAGGGGATCCCGTTATTCTATGGGGCGACAATTTACCCATTGAAGAGGTGGCAAAGCATGCATCAACTATTCCTTGGGAATTATTTTGTCGCTTTACCGATCGTGTGACGGTGCATGTGACGTCGTGAGAGACTCTGATGCGCTCTGGCGCACCCGGTAAGACAAGCCCATAATCGAAGTGGGTATTCCCATTGGTGTTAAATTATCCTCTGCATTCACCCTTACGATGTGTTCGATTGCACTTAATACAGCGTATCAAGGGAGCACTGGGTGACACTGTAGTCTCCTTTTGAGATTCATCCTTCATGCCAGGAGGAATTACTTTTTTTCTTTTTTGAGTCTTATCTTCGTGTCCTTTTTCTTCTTCTTGTTTATCTTTTTCCTGATCTTTCTTGCTTTCGTCGAGACGTCTTTTTATTTCTTCCCAATTTGACATTTCACATTCTCCTTTATTTGCAAGCGGTTACAGCGGGAGCGCTGCGCCGCTATTTAGTAGAAAATCACTTATTTCCATTTATATAGAAGGATTGAATTTGGATAAATAGTCTCAATAAAGGGATCACTTTGAACTTCATTAGGATCTTTTATTAAAATATCAATCTTCTGTTCCCCAATATATTTTTTAATTTGAGATAGCAATATATGTTTGTTTTCAATCAATTCATTTTTAATCTTCTTGTCAGATATCACCAACAACAAATCAATATCTCCTCCCTTTCGCGTATCATCTACCCGGCTACCATATAACCGCAATTCAATTGGAAAAACAATAACAGAAGGTAATAAAGCAGTGATCCCCTTTATGACACCTGAAACCTCTCCTTCACTTAATCGCATTTATTTTGTCTTTTATACTTAAAAGCCTAGGGCTTTCTTTTAATAATCTTTTAAAAACTTCAGCTAAATCTTCTTCTGTATACTCATGGGCTGATAAATTACGTAATTCTCTTATTCCCATCCACGCTTCAGCATCATCGATAAGGCCTATCTTTTCTCCCATGTTAAGAAAGTCGCGCATTGTTCCTTGGAAACCTCTGTCGACAAGTAATATACAAGATCGTAAGTATTGTGAAAGAAAAATATCTGAAGCTCTGCCAAATCTCGCTGCAAAGCTTTCCCATGTTTCTAGGGTTTCGTTATCAAATTTGGTGGCATCTAATGGTAATTTACTTACCTTTTCGTAGCTATATTGAAATCGCTCAAGATCCTTAATTAATTGACGTTTTTTGTTTTCAAGATTATTTTCTAACTTATTCATGTAAAGGCCCCATATTTGTTGATAAAATATATCACAATATAGAGTCTTTCAATAAAAATAATGAGAAAATGAGGTCGAGAATGAAGTGCGGTTAAGGGAATACTTGAGCCAACGTACCCCTCTATAATCGGGACGGCACAGCAAAATCCCTCTGCGCTACGCGCGGTCTCCCTTTTTCAAAGGGAGACTAATGTCGCTTCGCGACAGATCCTTTTCCCCTACAAGCAGAGTGGTTTGAGTCTATAAAGATAATGACGGTGCTTCATCTTCATCTGGACAAGCATGTAATGCGTGAACAAATTGATCAGCTGCTTGCATGAAAGTGCGCCCATCGGGTCGATTTTGATATAAAAATACCAATGCAGGTGCGGCGCCATAAACGATTGGGCCATATTCATCCAAACATTTTTGATAATAACTGAACATTTTCAGTGGACTATAAGCAGGGGCATAGGCGTCGATCAATAATGGAAGGCCGATTACGCTAATGTCTCTTGCTAATTTCAGAATGGCGCCCTTTTTTCCATTTAATTCTGGGAAAATATCACAAAGCACCTTTCGGGTGGCGGTTGCAGCAAATAATTTGGGGTTAATATAAACGCTGGTTAGAGCAAGGGCCATATTGCGTAGTAATGAATTGCTAGGATGAGCGTGGTGATCTGCTTCGGCTTGAGCTTCATCGTGATCAGTTTCTTCAAGTATGTTTTGTACTTTCTCACGCGTTAAGTCCTGTAGGCCTTGAGCATGGGCAATCCCCAAAAAATACGCAGCCGGATCTTGATCGGGTGGAAGGTGATCTTTTTCAGCGCGAATGCGTTGGATAAACTTAGCGAGCGCTGCCTGTAAAGGGGCAGAACTTAACATAAATAACCCTCAAAATGCTGTGTAACTATTAAAATCTATAAGAACATTATCATAACATTTTAAAATTTAGGTTCACGCTTTTTAAGATGAAAAGCTGTTTAAGGCGGATAAGTGGGGGTTGCTTCTCATGTCGTGGCTTGTCCACGATACGTAGGAGATTGGAATTAAAACCATAAACCTAATTGAAACGGTTATGATTAATTTTGGCTCAGAATATACCGCTCGTACTTGAAGATGCGATTTTTTCGAATTTAAACACGAGCGGTATATCTTGTTTGTATGCTGCGCGCGGAATGAATCCGCGCTTGCAGCAAAGGGGGAGGATCGCGATGCTCCCCCTTTGGTAACCCCCATCGCGCGGCGAACTTCAATGTTTCTTAGCAGCTTGTTGTGGGGTGGGTGGATTATTTTTATTTGGGTTGTTTTAAGTGT
>JBIOEB010000074.1:0-11901 GCA_044445585.1 Candidatus Berkiellales bacterium | reverse complement strand
GATGGGATAAGCACGTAGACGAAAATAATAAACGCTAGCCCTTAAGGTAACCCAACGCTTTACTCTTCCCACTTTGCCGCTGCGCTCCGTGTTTGGTATGCTGCACGCGGAATGAATCCGCGCTTGCACCTAAGGGGGAGAATCGCGATTCTCCCCCTTTGGAAACCCCCATCGTGTGAAGTGTAATTGGTATATGCAGACATAAAAATAGTAACCTACCTCTATTTTAAGAGTGTGAAGGTTAATCTAATTTCTTAAATTATTCAAGAACTTTAGTCATTTCTCCAAGCCAACCCTTGTAAAATTAAACCATGTTTTCGTAACCACGTTTCATATTTTTCGTAATTCGGTAAAAATTGCTCGACTTTATTCCAAAAACGTTGACTGTGATTGCGATGAAATAAGTGACAAAGCTCATGTAAAACCACATATTCTAAAACACCTTCCGGTGCAAGAATTAGCAACCAATTGATATATATTTTTTGCTTGCTACTACAACTCCCCCAACGCGTTTTTTGTTGTTTTAAATGAGCGCTCTGTGGCCAGCGTTTTAGCAACGGACAAAAATGCGCCAAACTTGCTGTGATGGCAGCTTTTGCTTGTTGTTGATACCACTTTATCAACGCTTGCTTGACGGCATTTTCTATTTGAGTACTGGTAAGTATGTGCCACGATAAAATAACGGTGAGAATATTGTTTTCGTGGATCACCAGTGGTGTTGAATCATATTTTACCTGAAGTTGTAAACGGACTCCCCTAAAGGGAACCGTTTCGCCGTCGACAAACCGATCCGGCCAGAAATATTTAATCTCGTCTTGTGGTTTTTTTCGTAGCAAAATTTTCGACATCCAATGCCGCTGTTGCCACGCAAATTTTAAAATTTCACGATTACTTATCCCGATCGGAGCAACCACTTCAAAATCTTCGTGGCGCGTCACGATTTGCAATCGTTTTGCGCGCTTGCTTCGTCGCAAACGAAAATTCACTACGGTATGATCAGTTTTAATACACGGCATCTTAAGACATAAACAACATAAAGATTTAGTGCCCTTTAGGTTATACTTAATTCATCAAGATTGCGAGCGTGACCGAAGTAAGACGCAAGTGCAAAACAAGTGGAGTAGGAAAGATGGGTTTGCTGATCAATGGCGAATGGCATGATCAATGGTATGAGGCCAAGAAAAAAGCCAAAGGGGAATTTGTCCGCGAGGAAAGCCAGTTCAGGAACTGGATTACCCCCGATGGCCAGCCTGGCCCTTCCGGCGTCGGCGGCTTTTTGGCTGAAAGTGGCCGCTATCATCTTTATGTGTCTTATGCCTGCCCTTGGGCACATCGGACCTTAATTTTTCGGGCTTTAAAAGGTTTGACCGATCACATCACCCTGAGCGTCGTACAACCTGAAATGTTAGAACGCGGATGGGAATTTATTCCAACGCATCCGCTTTATCGTGATCCCGTCAATTTTTGTCGCTGCCTTTACGAAATTTATTTATTGGCCGATCCCTTTCATACTGGGCGTGCTTCCGTGCCGGTGCTGTGGGATAAAAAAGAACACACCATTGTGAATAATGAGTCTTCCGAAATCATTAGAATGTTTAACAGTGCTTTTAATGCGATCACCGGAAACACTTTAGATTTTTATCCCGAGCCACTTCGCCCGGAAATTGATAAGATTAATCAATTTGTGTACGACAATATTAACAATGGGGTTTACCGCTGTGGTTTTGCAACTTCGCAAAATGCTTATAATAAAGCCTTTGATGTTTTATTTAATGCGCTGGATACCATCGAGCAACGCCTCGCCAAGCAGCAGCCCTATCTGGTGGGAGATCTCATCACTGAAGCAGACTGGCGTTTATTTACCACCTTACTTCGTTTTGATGTGGTGTATTATGGTCATTTTAAATGTAATTTACGACGCATTGCTGATTACCGCCATCTTTCACATTATTTGAAAGAACTATATCATATCCCTTCTGTTGCCCAAACGGTAAACTTCGAACATATTAAAACACACTATTACTACAGCCAGATTACTATTAATCCGACGCAAATAGTGCCAAAAGGACCCATTATTGATTTAAGCCTATGATGATCAGACCTTTCCTAAAATGGCCCGGCGGTAAATTTCGATTGATCCCTGTGCTGAAATCGCACCTCCCTGCTCGCACCTGCTTGGTTGAACCCTTTGTGGGCGCGGGCGCATTATTTTTAAACACCGATTATCCAGAAACTGTGTTAAATGATATTAATCCCGATCTCATTAATTTATATCAGCAGATCCAAAAAAAAGGGAAAAAATTTATCCCTGAAGCTAAAAAATTTTTTACGACGAAACATAATGTCGAAAAGAAATATTATCACATCCGAGAACACTTTAACGAAAGTGATGATCTGTGGCTAAGGGCGCTTTATTTTCTTTATCTTAATCGTCATGGCTATAATGGTTTATGTCGCTATAACTTAAAAGGTTATTACAATGTTCCTTTTGGTGATTATAAACGGCCTTATTTTCCCGAAGCAGAGTTGGAATTTTTTCAGCGCCGTGCTAAAAAAGTGCGCTTTTACTGCCAAGATTATGTTTCATTGTTAAAAAATTATGCCAAACAATCCAATCTTTCTCATTTGGTGCTTTATTGTGATCCTCCTTATACGCCCCTCACTAAAACAGCCAATTTTACCGGTTATGCCGCACATCGTTTTACTTTAGAACATCAAACACAATTAGCAGAATTGGCCAAAACGCTGGCGCAAAAAGGCGCGATAGTGATCATTAGTAACCATGATACGCCTTTTACACGGCAAATTTACCAAGGCGCAGCGATCCAGCCCCTTAAAGTGGCTCGCAGTATCAGTTGCAGTGGCGCGAACCGCCGGAAGGTGGGGGAAGTCATTGCGTGTTTTGGGTAAAATGTGTTGGATCGTTATTGCGAGCCGATCGATCGGCTCGCAATGATGGGGCTACTATGACTTCTTCGTTTCTCTTTGCATCTGAATCAAATAATTCGTCACTTTGATTAAATTATCTTCACCGCCTGCCATGCTAACCGTCGAGGTAAATGATCCCTTCGGCCCTTGCACCAATAAAGTCGGCACCGCGGTGATCCGATAAGCACGACTAATAGCATTTGCCCATTTTTGTTTGCGATTCACATCAAATGAATCAAAACCTTGATCAAAATCTTCTGGCTTAATTCCTCTGGCAGCAAAAAACTGACGCAAGGTGGCTTTATCGGTATTGGTAATCCTTTCGCTTTGCACTGCCTCAAAGAATGAATCATGCACTTTATCGAGAGCTTTTAAATCAACAGCGACATAATAAGCTTTTGTTAAATTTCGCCAAGAAGGTTGAAATTCAACAGGAACCCGCTGAAAAGCAACGTCTTGCGGGAGAGTTTTTGACCACTTTGAAACAATAGGATCCAATTTATAACACCAGTTGCAGCCATAGCTAAAAAATTCTAATACTTGAACTTTATCGTTTGCTTCTTTAGTTAAATCTTTTACCAACATATTATTCGTGATCGCTGCTGGCAGACGTTGGTACTCCTTGCCTTCTTCAAAGGAGGCAGCAACCGCTGTGGATGTCACGGCAAAAATTATACACAAACTAATCAATACTTTACGCAATAACAACATGCTTCCTCCAGAGTTTTTAACTAAAGTCTTCTTGTATTTTTTCCACAGACGGGACGGCACAGTAAAATCCCTCTCGTTCGCTACGCTCACCTCTCCCTTTTTCAAAGGGAGAGTACATGTGGGCTACGCCCACAAGAGTCGCGAAGCGACATAATGTCTCCCTTTGAAAAAGGGAGACCGCGCGTAGCGCAGAGGGATTTTACTGCCGTCCCCTACCATGAGTTATTTTTTGCAAGGATGTAATCCTTCAATATAACTACTCACCGCTTCAATTTCTTCATCACTCATACGATGACCAATACTACTCATCATATCACTTGGACTATTTTTGCGTTTCCCTTCGCGGAAATTACGCAATTGATCAACAATATATTGTGCATTTTGCCCCGCAAGGCGCGGAAAATTCGCTGCTTGATTTCCTTCTCCTGCTGGCCCATGACAAGCGGCACAAGCTGTCACGCCTGTTTCAAGATTGCCACCGCGATAAATTCTTTGACCAAGTTCAACATACTGTTGTTTAGCCTTACCAGAAGTTTGTTTTAAGCTAGCATAATACGCCGATAGATCAGCAATATCTTGATCCGATAAATTAGCGACTTGTGCTGCCATAACAGGATTATTGCGAAGCCCTTTCTCACCCAAACGATATTCCTTTAGTTGCTTAGCCAAGTAATTACTATATTGCCCGGCTAATTTGGGCCAATTGGGCGCTGCGCTATTACCATCTGGCCCGTGACACGTTGCGCATGGTGTGGATTTTTCTTTACCGGCAGCCGGATCACCCACCAGAGTTTTCCCCCAAACTTGGCTTGAAATGAATAGCAAACAAAATAAGATATAAAAACTTTGGTGTTTATTTAACTGCCTCATGATAAGATATCCGTTGGGTAAAGAGACTGTCAAATTATACCAACCATGAAAGATGGTCAATGATAGCCAATCAGGTTTTTTTCTGGCCAAATAAGATCCTTCCATTACCACGGCGACATTATGACAAACTTAGATATTCCTCAACCAAAAAATTTTAGTTTCGCAAAAATTGAATTTTTAAAAAGTGCGCCCACTCTGACACAAAGCCCCGACGATGTGGGCATCGAAGTCGCCTTTGTGGGTCGATCCAATGCCGGCAAATCCAGTGCCATCAATGCTATCACCGGTAAAGCTAAACTCGCACGCACCAGCAAAACCCCAGGGCGCACACAAATGATGAATTTTTTTCGCATTGATGAAGATCGCCGCTTGGTCGATCTCCCCGGTTTTGGTTATGCAAAAGTCCCCAAACAGATCCAAGAACAAGCTGAACATCTGCTGAATAATTATCTTAGCTATCGTCAATGCTTGCAGGGTTTAATTTTATTGATGGACATTCGTCATCCGCTGACAACAATCGATAAAGAACTCCTGGCCTTTGCCAATCAATGTGAATTACCGGTTCATATTTTATTAACCAAATGCGATAAGCTTACCCGCGGCGCAAGTCAAAATACCTTATTGCAGATCCGCAAAGAATTAAGCTCTTATCCAGATCTGAGTGTGCAAACTTTTTCGGCGCTTCGTCGAGTGGGTATTGAAGAGGCTCAGGCGAAATTGGATGAGTGGTTTAATCTGGAGGGTTAAGACGATGCATTCTTAATGTGCCTCATCCCAATTAAACCCAACCCCAACATTGACCACCAGCGGCACTGACAATTCCACTGTATTTTGCATGCAGTGGGTAATAAACGACTTGGCTTTTTCAATTGCAGTGTCTTCTATTTCAAAGATCAATTCGTCGTGAACTTGCATTAACATTTTAACTTCTCGATACTTTGGCAAGTCTTGGTGGATCGCAATCATCGCTTTTTTGATAATATCGGCGGCGGTTCCTTGCATCGGCGCATTGATGGCGGTGCGCTCGGCAGCGCGACGACGACCCATGTTTTTAGAGAGAATATCCGGCAAATACAAGCGGCGCCCAAATAAGGTTTCCACATAGCCTAATTGCGCAGCTTTTTCTCGGATCATCTCCATATATTTTTTTACGCCAGGGTAACGATGAAAATATTGATCCATATATTTTTGGGCAGCTTCTCTTTGCACTTCTAGTTGCCGAGCTAGCCCAAACGCAGACATTCCATAAATTAAACCAAAATTAATGGCTTTGGCGCTACGACGTTGTTCTGGTGTCACTTGATCTAATGGCACGCCTAAAACTTCACTTGCAGTAAAACGATGAATATCTTCACCATGGCTAAATGCGGTTAATAATCCTTCATCTTGCGATAAATGCGCCATAATGCGCAGTTCAATTTGCGAATAATCGGCTGCTAACAATTTACACCCAGGGGCCGCAATAAACGCTTGACGAATTTTTCGCCCTTCTGGGGTCCGAATAGGAATATTTTGTAAATTGGGATCGGTTGAAGAGAGTCTGCCGGTTGCGGTGACGGCTTGATTATAAGAAGTATGAACGCGCTTGGTTCGCGGATTAATTTGTAAGGGTAATTTATCGGTATAAGTCGACTTTAATTTACTTAACGTGCGATGATTTAAAATGACTTTAGGCAATTCATAATCATGGCTCAGCTCTTGCAAAACGCTTTCAGCAGTCGAGGGTGCTCCTTTGGGGGTACGCTCTAAAATCGGTAATTTTAATTTATCGTAAAATATTTCTTGTAATTGCTTAGGAGAACTTAAATTAAAGCTTTGGCCAGCCAAAATAGTGGCTTGTTCTTCTAATTTAATTAATTCTTGAGCAATTTGTTCGCTTTGTTTTTGCAATAATGTGGCATCGACGCAAACCCCATGTTGTTCCATTTGCCAAAGCACTTCAACCAAGGCCATTTCAATATCACGATAAAGTGCTACCAAAGAAGGTTTGTCGGCAAGTTTAGACGATAAAACTTGATGAAGCCGCAAGGTAATATCGGCATCTTCGGCAGCATATTCCGTGGCTGTTTGAAGCTCTACCTCACTAAAATTAATTTGCTTGACGCCTTTGCCGACGACGTCTTCGTAATGAATGGTTTGATATTGAAAATAATATTCCGCCAGGCTATCCATATTATGGCGAGTGGCAATACTATTTAACACATAAGACTCTAACATCGTATCATCGGCGACAGCTTTAAGTTTTATGCCATAATTGGCAAAAATATGCATGTCATATTTAATATTTTGGCCAATTTTTTTAATGTGCGGATCTTCTAAAATGGGCTTAAGCTGTGCCAGTACCTCATCACGAGAAAGTTGCTTAGGGCAATCTAAATAATGGTGCCCTACCGGTACATACGCTGCTTCGCCAGGTTTGACAGCAAACGAAATCCCCACACATTCTGCAAGGAAAGGATCTAACGCGGTGGTTTCAGTATCAATCGCTACTGCTTTTTCTTTTTGAATAAGGTTTATCCAATGCTGAAATTGTTCTTGTGTTAAGATAATTTCGTGCTTACCTTTTTCGATAGAAGCTGCTGTTTCAGTAGAAGGTGTTGTTTCTTTGTCTAATTCTCGCAACCAAGATTTTAATTCATATTTTTGGTATAATTCTTTAAGCTGGGTTTTATCAGCAGGCTGCAAGAGTAAATCTTTAGCAGCAATGGGTAGGGCCACATCACGCTGCACCGTCACTAATTTTTTGCCAAGAGGCAATTCTGAAAGATGCTCACGTAGATTTTCGCCGACTTTGCCTTTAATGTCGTCCGCATGACGGATCAGATTGTCTAAATTATCATATTCTTCAAGCCATTTTGCAGCTGTTTTGGGGCCTACTTTAGGGACGCCCGGTACATTATCAACGGGATCTCCCATTAAGGTTAAATAATCGACTATTTGATCGGCTCGGACGCCAAATTTGGCCATTACATTATTTTCATCTAACACATTCCCATTCATGGTATTCACCAGAGTAATATGTTCATCCACCAATTGGGCTAAATCTTTATCGCCCGTTGAAATAATGGTTTTAATTTTTTGCTCTGTTGCGCGATGAGCCAAGGTTGCGAGTACATCGTCGGCTTCCACCCCTTCGATAGCAATCAGCGGTAAGCCCATGGCTTTGATCATGGTATGCAAAGGCTCGATTTGAACGGCTAATTCGTCTGGCATTTCCGGACGATTTGCTTTATACGCCGGATAAATTTCATGGCGAAAATTTTTACTTTTGGTATCAAAAACCACCCCAAAATAATCCGGCTTTTCATCATTCAGGAGTTTTCGCAACATATTCAAGACGCCATACAATGCTCCCGTTGGCATACCGGTGCTGGTCGTTAACGGTGGTAAAGCATGATAGGCGCGAAATAAATATGAAGAGCCATCGACTAAAACCAGTTTTTTATATTTTGAAGTCATTGCTATTTTACTCAAATTGAGACATGGCAAGCATAAACGATGCCACAGCAAATATGAAGCGATAAAACCCTTTTCTGTGTATCAACACTCGATGCGATTATAACGCTTCGAAATATTTCATTTTCATACTTGAATCATTCTCAATAATGTAGTAAGCTCTCTTGCCAAAAGCAACTGGCGAAATGACGGAGATAAGATAATGCTTTATATCGCTGTAAAATGTCCGGGATCCCCAAAAGTTTTTCATTTAATCTCAAACGATGATTTCATTGGACCCAATTCCAAATTTACTTTTGATTTTAAGAATACTAAAAAAATATATGTCCAACACACTTCATTTATAAAAGCTATCGAGGCCACTTTTGGCCCGGAGCGCTTAATGGATCGCGTAAACATCCACATCGCTTTAAGTTTTACAGAAATCACGCGGTTTGGCTTTTTTGTTATTTCATCTTCTCCTTGTGAGGCTACTCGTGCACGAGATATCCTCAATAAATTAGCTGATTTGCAAAAACATCGAGGGGCATTCTATCAAAAAAGTCTCAAAAACCTGACCTTTGTCACCGGCCAAACCCTTGCGGATTTTAATGCTAAAAAAGCTTATACCTTGGCAAATCCCCCACTTAAGCCACTACCACCAGAACAATTACCACCTCCACCTCCGCCTCTTCCACACCCTTTGACAGCGCCACCACAACTGAGTGCACCTATTTTTCCTCCATCTTCGTCGGCGCTTCCTTCGATACACCTTTTACTTAAAAGTATCGAGTCATTAGCTGCTTTATATCTTGCAGCCCAGGAATTAGAAGCTGACATCCCAATGGATACTGACATCCTAATGGAAGAAAATACTCATTTACTGCTTAATTTCCTGCAAGGCGGTGATGACAGCGCTAAGTCTTTCAGTAGCGCAGACGAAAATGAAATGGCAGAAAGTAAGCAAAATTTAGGAAATTCCCCAAAAATATGACCGTAGCTTTCAATCCACTTTGCTTTGTAGGGGGGGGCACACTGTGTCCGCCTCGGAAAGAGTATCACTCAGGAGGTGCAAAATGAGCTTGGATCAAATTAGCAAAGGTGCCAAATTACTTCCTTATCAAAATGATGCAAAATATTGGGAAGAACTGATAGAAAAACATTTTCCGCATATTCGACGTCATCACTCAAAACCCGATAAACCCTTGGTAAATCCTCAAGGTCTTTTTAGCAAACACCTGGGAAATACCTATGGCATTTCTGTGATACAATGGTATGAATTGACGCGAGGAGATTTTTCTTGCGTTGAAGGCTTAGAAAAGCCGTTTCAGGAAAATTTGTATGCGTTAGCACTCAGCGCGGGATGTAAAGAAGCCCGTCAAAAATTAGAGCCCCGTGATCTTAGCAACATCATTCATAATGGCATCAAGCATGGCGCCCATCAACTAGTAAAATATGCTCTTGACGCATTAGAGCGCTTTCCAACGCCTAATTTTGATCGTACTTTAGATTTTGCTATCAAGATGGCCATTGACAAAGATTTTGTTGAGATATTCGATCAGTTATTAGAGTACAGCTCAAAAAAGGATAAAGATAAGCACTTAAGCACTCTTCGCGCTGCTTTTTCACATGCCATTTCTCCACACAAAGAAAGGGTTCCCGTGGAAGTGAATTATAAGCCTAATGACCGAGCAGTCGCCCTTATCGCAGAGGATCGTTTGTTAGATCATGAGGCCTTGATGACTATGCTAACTTCTGCTCTGCAATGTGGCCCTTATTATGATAAGGCTGAGCAGTTGAGACATTCTGTATTAGTAGTAGATCTTATTAATAAATGTGAAGAGAGTGCACTGAGTACAGCAAGTGGAGAGATCTCCATAGAGACAAAAAAGGGTATTTTCTTGCAAGCAGCCAAACAGGGTTTTTACGAAATTTTTGATTGTTTAGAAACAAACTACCCTGGCCTGGTCAACGAGGAGCTAATCACTCGCTGCTGGGAAGCGGCCTCTTTGCATGATAGAAAAAATATTATCCGTTACATAGAAGAACATCATGGTAAACAAATGGCTAAGGTTAAGGCTGAGGTTAAGGCTGAGGCTGAGGTTAAGGATGAGGTTAAGGCTAAAGTTAAGCCAACGACAGCAATAGATCACGAAAGCAAGATCTCAAAGAGTGAAAGCGATCCCATGAGTGGTGGTGAACCTATGAGTGAAGGTGATCCCATGAGTGGTGGTGGCCCTATGAGTGAAGGTGATCCCATGAGCCTTGATGAACCCAGGAGCCCTCTAATTACATTTTCTTACGATCAACAATTGGCATTTCAGGGCGAACAAACAAAAGAGCATAAAGAGCCTGACGAGCGCAAAAAGCACAAAGAGCGCAAAGGGCAATTTGATAAAGTATGAGATGGGCCCATGCGGGACAGCGGCAGTGTGTCGTCCTCTACAAAGCAAAGTGGCTTGAGTATTCCTTGATTTGCGTTGGTCTATCTATTATACTTTGCCGCCAATCAATAATTTGATATATGGTATCAGCAATGTTGCATCTTTTTATTAAAAATCCAATTAAAAAAAGTAAAACAAAATATCTTTATTTTACTTCAACAACAAATCATATTGATGATAACACCATATTTACGTTCGATTCCTCTAATTGTTTCACTACAAGTAATTTGTTTAAATCTTTCAGCGCCTATGCAAGACAACTCTTCGGTCAATACTTCAGCGAAACAATAATAACCTTAACTTTTGAGGAAATTTGCCAGTTAGGCCCTTATGTTCTTTCTCTTTCAAAGCCAAATCCTTCAGAGGTAGATCAAGCTCTTAGTAAATTGCAACTGAAACTAGGCTCAAATAAAGGAAAACTTTATGATGCGAGGCATATGGTACTTACAGATATCACTCCATTAACGCTTGATACTTTAAATAAAACACTCGCATCCAAAAATAAAACACTCGCATCCAAAAATAAAACACTCGCATCCAAAAATAAAACACTCGCATCCAAAAATAAAAACCCCACATTCAAAAATAAAAAACTCGTAGCCAAGGCCATTAAATCACCTTCATTGGGATCTTCGACAAGGATAGAAATTCGTGCTGTTTCTGAACTATCATTAATACCATTCAAGCGTGAGGGATCCAGGGGGAATATGTCCCTCAACTTTTTATGCGATCCTCCCGTTGTTCCAGCTCCCATTCTGGATACCCCTCCCACCTTAATTTTTGGCAAAATAAACCCAGATAATGAAAAGGGAGCAGAACAAGAATTAGAAATAGAAAAGAGAATAGTTAGCTGTATATAAAATCAGCTCTATGACGCCTTTAATTTTGCTAAGATCCACTTTCTTTTACTTTTGGATGTGTCAACAAATTTTACAACGAAGGGATGCAATGAAGGATCTAAACTCAATTATTCACGCCGCCATCAAAACAGCTCTGACGATTAGCCTTGTGAATTTGTCGCATGCAGCAATCGCGCATGAAAAGCATGGCATGGAAAAATGTTACGGGATCGCCAAAGCAGGTAAAAATGATTGCACCAGCGATCTCCGAAGTTGCGCCGGCACAGCTAAAGAAGACAGACAAGCCAATGCTTTTATCAATATCCCCAAAGGGGTTTGTCGTAAAATAACTCGTGGTCAATTAAAACCGCCAAAATCTCACGCACAAAAAATAAATAAAAAAACCAAATAATATTTTTAGGCGTTAATCATAATCCTCTCATATCTCTAAGATCATAAGCTGCGAGAGTGTAAAGAAGATCGTAGCATCAAGTGAGGTATATGCCAGAGAGGGTTTTACATAATCGTTTTCGCGACTGGGCCATCCCTGGCCCTACGAGTTGCTATCCTTGCACTCGATGTCGCTCAAACAATTATCTAAAACCCTCTGGCCCCACCTCTTTCCCGTAATTCACGTAAATACTTAGATGTATTTACCTTGCTTGCAGCTATAG
>JBIOEB010000073.1:0-11949 GCA_044445585.1 Candidatus Berkiellales bacterium | reverse complement strand
TTTGAATGAAAATTTATCCAGTGAGATAGATAAATTATATTTAAATAATGAACCTACCCCCGCTTGAATGATCATAAATATTGCATTTTTTAAGTCAAATGCGATTTTAGCATCCAAGCCATTTTTTCATGTGCTTCCATGCGATCAATGATCAAATTGAGTGTCACCTCATCTTCCTCTTTTTTTGCTTGTTTCATCACGGCATGCAAAGTTTTACCGATCGCAATATGGCTATCTAATAAATCTTGGAGCATTGCCATCGCATTAATACCATATTTTCCTTCGGGTAGTGTTTTAAGCTGGGAAAACTCTTGAAAAGTTGCGGGCGCAACTTCGCCCAAAGCGCGGATCCGTTCAGCAATAGCATCACTCGCTTCAGCTAATTCTTTATATTGTTCTTCAAAAAACAAATGATAGGCATGAAAATTTTGCCCAACCACATTCCAATGATAATTCTGCGTTTTAAGATATAACACATAGGTATCTGCTAATAAATGCTTTAACGCGTGTGTATCCCCGATTTGAGCCATTGTATGCACCCCTTAAACAAAAAAATTGATTCTTATGCCATTATCGGTCGATATATAAGAAAGATAAACATGAAAAGATTATAAAAACCCAGGAGTGATTATGAAAACCACACTTATTATCTTAGCAGTGATTGCTGCTATCATTTTATTCCTCGTATTGATAGGAATAGGGATCTATAACCGTTTAATCGAATTAAAAAATCGCTTTGTAAATGCGTTTTCACAAATTGATGTCCAATTACAACGACGTTACGATTTGATCCCAAACCTAATGGAAACAGCAAAAGGGTATATGAAATACGAGCAGCAAACCCTGACGATGGTTATCAACGCGCGTAACACCGCTAAAGCGGCTGCTTCCGAAGTGGCTACTAAACCCGATAACGCCACTGCCATGGCGCAACTCAATGCTGCAGAAACCAGTTTAACTGCTGGCATGGGCAAATTTTTTGCTTTGATGGAAAATTACCCAGATCTCAAAGCCAATCAAACCATGCAACAACTCATGGAAGAACTAACTTCAACTGAAAATAAAGTAAGTTTTGCTCGTCAAGCCTTTAACGATGCAGTCATGTTTTATAATACTTATCGTTCTCAATTCCCCGCTGTGATAGTGGCAAATATGTATTCATTTGAGCTAGCTAAAAACTTTGAAATAGAAAAACCTGAAGCCAGAGAAGCCGTAAAAGTGTCTTTTGAATAGCGATGAAGGATGTCATCAGTAATGAATTTTTTTGAGTATCAAGAAAAAGCTCGCAGGAAAACGTTTTTTCTCGTTTTGTATTTTATACTTGCCATTATTTTCATTATATTATCGCTTGATGCTTTATTTGTCAGCTTAGTTATTTATATGAAAGATCCAAAATTGGTGGATTATCTCATTTATGGAAAAATACAACATTACTATTTTCACGGTGCAAAGTTAGTCCCAAATCCTCAAATGGTTTGGAAGCTCTTTATTCATCTGGGAATGATTATCTCGCCTATCGCCATTGCCGTTATTGTGATTGGAAGTATGTTTAGACTTGCTTCACTCAATGCCGGTGGTATTGCCGTAGCAGAACTTGCTGGCGCAGAGCCATTGGATCCTAATACACGAGATCCTGCCGAGCAACGCTTCGTTAACGTCGTGGAAGAAATGTCTATTGCATCTGGCGTTCCCATTCCGAAACTCTATGTCATGCGTCATGAAAAAGGCATTAATGCATTTGTGGCTGGCATCAAACCAGAAGATACTGTCATGACCATTACTCAAGGCGCGTTAGAGCAACTTACCCGAGATGAGCTTCAAGGTGTTATTGGCCACGAATATAGCCATATTTTTAATAGCGACATGCAAGTCAGTGTTCGACTCATCGGAATTCTGGGTGGTTTATTCCTGATTAGTCAATTAGGCTATTTTATTTTACGCATGTTTGGTAGACGTAATATTCGAGTAAAAGATGACGCAGGAAGGGGAATTTTTATCCTCATTCTCATCGGTGTGGGATTATATATCATTGGTTATATTGGGCTATTTTTTGGTCGACTCATTAAATCCGCGATTTCAAGACAACGCGAATCGTTAGCCGATGCCAGTTCAATTCAATATACGCGTGATCCAACCGGATTAGTGGGTGCCTTGATGAAAATTCAACAATATGAACCCGGCACCAATTTATATACACATCACGCAGAAGATATCAGTCATATTTGTTTTGGCCCCCCGTTAAATATCATGTTCACTGATTTACTCGCCACACATCCTCCCATTACAGAAAGAATTAAAGCAATTGATCCAGACGGAATATATGCTCCGAAAGAAATCAAACAAGCACCACCTGACAGTAAAGAAAAGGCAGCCAAAAAGCCTTTGCAGCCCAGTCTCATGGCAGCAACCGCTGTGTTAGCAGGGGGTGGCTTATTAACGACTAAAAATGCCATCAAAAGTTCTATTGGACACCCTACCCAAGACCATCTGGATTTGGCAAAAACTTTATTAACACAACTTCCAGAGTCTTTAAAGAGCATTGCTCACGACCCTAAACAAGTAGCGAATATTTTTTATGCCCTCTTATTATCCAAAGAAGAATCTAAACTTAATCAGGCAAAGGAAATTTTAAGCCCACTACTCGATCAAGCAACACTGCAACAAGTTATTGACTTAGAAAATACCATATCACAGTTATCCAACAGTGTTATTTTACCCTTAATTGATATTGCTTTGCCTTCTTTTAAGACCAACACGACTGAGACTCGACAAACCATTTATCAAACCCTGGGAAAATTAGCCGCGTTGGAATCAGAAAAATTATTTCAATTTGCCTTGCTGGCCATGGTAGGGAAATATGTTACCGATAAAACACCTCAAGACAATAAAATTGTATTTCAAGATTTTTCGAACGTTTTGTCTGAGATTAGCAGATTAATCACCTTTATTATTTCAACCAGTCATAAAAGTGCTGAAGAAAAAGATAAATCATATGATAAAATCATGAAAAACTTTACTCCTAAAAGCATTCCTCAACCCGCTATCGAAGATTTTAACCCTATTGAATTTCAGCTGATCTTAAACCGATTAAATGGGTTATCTCCCTTATGCAAAGAAAAATTACTACATGCTTGCTTAGAATGTATAGAAGATGATAAGGTAATTAATTTAAATGAAGCTGAAATTGTTCGAACCGTTGCAGCTTGTCTTGATTGCCCAATTCCGCCTATGATTGTCACAGAGTAAACAGAGGAGATTACCTAATGAAAAAACTAAAAATGGTAATAATAGGTTTTGTTATTCTTAGTTTTTGTACCGCTTTATTTGCTGCGAACACGCATCTTCAAGATATTGCTGGCGTAATCAGTTCTGACATGTCAATGAAATTAGAAACATTGGCTGCAGGAATTGAAAAAAAGAACAAATTATACATCGAAGAAGTTATTTTAGCCGACTTCGCAGGAAAATCTCCTGACTTAGTCATTAATTCCTATATTGATAAATTAAAACTCACCTCCCCTACCATCCCCAATAAAGCATTGCTCATCATCGTCGTAGGGGAAGACTACGCTCATTTGTTTGTCAGCCCTTCTCTTAATTCTATTTATACCGATAAAGTCAAACAAGACATTGTCGAGAATGTAAAATTACAAATCCGACAAAATAATTATGATGAAATGGCTCGTGTTGGTATTGCCGGAGTTTATCATTTTTATGAAACAAAACCTAAAGGGGCTAAGCATCCTATCATGAATATCATCTTGATTGTGGTTGCGCTTATTATTCTGGCAGCTTTATTCACGCTTAAACGCCAAAAGGCTTAAGCAATGAGCCTCGATCGCCCTGATCCTGATCAATTATTGCGCCAAGTTGCTAGTCAAACAAAAGGCCATGGAAAGTTAAAAATATTTTTTGGCGCTTGTGCAGGCGTTGGTAAAACCTATTATATGCTTTCAGACGCTCAAGCCAAGTTAAAAGATGGTATTAACGTGGTGGCAGGCTTGGTCGAAACACACAGTCGCCCAGAAACCCAACTCCTTCTCGAAGGCATTCCCCAACTTCCACTTCGCCAAATTGAATATCAGGGAATCATGCTAAGAGAATTTGATCTCGATGCTGCACTTCAAACCAAACCAACGATTCTTTTAGTAGACGAACTTGCCCATTCAAACTCTCAAGGTTCGCGTCATCCTAAACGATGGCAAGATGTTCAAGAAATTCTTAACAGTGGGATTGACGTGTATACGACCTTAAACGTGCAACATCTTGAAAGTCTAAATGATATCATTGCCAATATTACGGGAATCATAGTCAAAGAAACCGTACCCGATTCTATTTTCGATCAAGCAGATGAAATTGTACTGGTGGATGTTCCTTCGGAAGTGATTATTCAACGCCTTCATGAAGGCAAAGTATATCTTGGTGAATTTGCAAAGCAGCGCGCATCCCAACATTTTTTTAAAATGGAAAACTTAATCGCTTTACGTGAAATCGCTTTACGCCGCACGGCTGAACGAGTGGATGCACTTCGCGACATATACCAAAAATATCGTGATGGCAGTAAAAAACAACAAATTGCTGATAAAATCCTAGTCTGTATTGGGCCAAAAGCGGTTTCGACCAAAATTGTCCGCAAAGCTAAACAACAAATTACCAAAATGAAATGCCCTTGGACTGTCCTATTTGTGGAAAATGAAAATTATTATGGTCTAGCAAAAGAAGAACAAATGTTTATCGAAAGAACACTACGGCTGGCTGAGCAACTTGGGGCGAGAACTGAGACGATCCAACAAAATAATATCGCTGAAGCCATTGTGGATTTTGCCAAAAAAAATAATTTTACCCGAATTATTCTTGGTCGATCTGCCGATCCAAAATGGAAACATTTTTTATTTGGTTCTCTCGTAAATAATATTATTGAAAAGTGTAATTTAATAGATGTTTATATTGTCAACGATCAAGAAAAACCCCAACCCACACTTCCCAGAAAAAAACATCTTCCTTGGATTGATTATTTGTACGCAACTTTGCTGGTGGCCGCCATTACCCTGTTTAGCCTACCTGCTAAAGAATGGCTAAGAGATGTGGATGTCGTCATGATTTACTTAGCCGGAATTGTGATTATTTCTATCGGTGCTGAACGCAGCGCAGCGATATATGCAGCCATTTTGAGTGTGTTTTGTTATAAGTTTTTCTTTACTTTACCTTACTATAGTTTAGAAACCTACCATTTCAGAGATGTTATCACCATTGGGGTGTTGCTATTAATGGGTCTGGTCATTAGCACATTAACTTCCCGGTTGCGCTTACAAAGTCTTTTTGCCAGACAACGCGCCAAAGCAATGGAAGATCTCTACGAATTTAGCCGAAAAATGATCGTGACCCCTGGTAAATATAAAATTGCCAGAGTTGCTGCAGAACATTTAGACGAAATTTTTGATAGTGCCATTACCGTTTGGTTGCCGGATGCCACCGGGCACCTTGAATTAGCTTCACATCCTGGTATCAAGGCAGAGCTTAAAGAAGAAAGCGTTGCACAGTGGGCATATGCACATCGCCAAATTTCTGGGATAGGCACCGATACCATGCCAAGTGCCCGCGGTTATTACATCCCACTCATCAGTCAAGAAAAAGTGCTTGGGGTATTGGGAGTGATCCCAAAAGATCCAAAGCGAACTTTTAACACTGAAGAAAGCACTAAGCTAGAAACCTTTTGTCTTCAGATAGCGCTTGCTTTAGAGCGAATTGAAACCGCTGCGAAAAAAGCTTAATTCTCTATGACAAGTAAGGATCCCTTGCAGTTTTGATCCACCACCAAGGTCACACAAGAATCCGACCAGATATTGATCGCACTTTCCAACATATCCAGCAATGCATAAAATGGCAAAATAATCCCCATTAAGGTTAAAGGAAGATCCATTGTGGTTAAGAGCGCACTTGCAATAAAATAACATCCCATAGGAACACCCGCATTACCAATGGCTGCGATGGTTGCAATCATGATCCAAGTTAATTTATCACTTATTGATAAGCTCATGCCATGGCTTTCGGCAACAAATAACACCGTGATTAAGATAAATGCTGCGCAAGCATTCATATTAATACTGGTGCAAAGGGGGAAACTAAAACGTGAGATTTTAGGATCCACCGCCAACTTTTGCTCGGCACAGCACATTGCAGTTGGCATCGCCGCACTTGATGATTTTGAAAAGAAAGCAAAAGATAAAGCAGGTAACATTTTGGTAAAGGCTGCCAAAGGTGAAATGCCATGCCACCATAAAAATAAGGGCAAAATAACCATCGCTTGCAGCAAATTCGCAGATATCACCGTCAATAAATACCAACCTAATTGTGAGATCGCTAATCCTTCGGAAAGTTCCACGACGAATGAAGTCATAAATCCCCAAATCGCCAGCGGCATCAGGCTGACTATCCAACGGGTAATTTGCATCATAATTTGAAATAATGCTTGCAAAAGCTGATGCAGTGGTTGCCTTTGCTCGGTTGGGAGTTTTGTGATCCCAAAACCTATCAATAACGACAACAGCATGATACTGACCACATTCCCTTCTAAAAACGGTTGCAACAAATTGCTAGGAATAAGTTTCATCAATTCGTCCAAATAGGAAGGAGCGGCCATTACCTGCTCGGCATTCGCTGTGACTGCAACAACGGGCGCGATGACTAGATAAAGCACTAGAGCAATGCAAGCTGCAATGGCAGTCGTTAATATGGTATAGCTAACGATTCTTTGCCCAAGACGTGACAGGGAATGCTCACCCACAGAGGACATCGTCGCCAAAAGCGAAAGACTGATGATAGGAATGCTAATCATTTTAAGTAAGCGCACGAAAATTTCGGTCACTACTTCAGCAGATTTCAAGATAAGCGGTTGCTGCCAGTAACCAGCTAACACCGCCAAAATAATTGCAACACCTATGAGCCAATAACCGCGTCGATTTAGCATAGCTTGTTCCCAAATTTAAAAATCGGGACGGCCACAGTGTGCCGTCCCCTACATTAATTACGAGACGACCGCAGTGTGCCATCCCCTACATTCAATTGCAGGTTTTTGAAAAAAAACATAAAAATAAAGGAGAAAGAGTACTAGTCAACCAAAGGTTGACAACAGGTGGGAATGAAAAGACGAACGAACTTGAGCATACAACAAAAGCCTATCTTTAAAATAACCCTAAGTAAAACACACTCCCCTCTAAAAATCAAACCGAAAAGGGGGGGCAGATTAAAAGGAAAAGATGTTTTTGAGAGGGAAGGATTTGCTATGATGAAGAAAAATTCACTCCCGCACACAAAAAAGGAAGGCACTGTGCGAAAATTCAGTTTTCTGGCACTCATTGGGATATTAGCCGTTATCGCAGGCGTTATCTATTATTTCGTGTCCCAAAATTTCACTCCTAAAAACAAATTGGTTTTGCATGGCAATGTCGATATCCGCCAGGTAGATCTTGCTTTTAGGGTTAGCGGCAAGTTAGACAAAGTCAACTTTGACGAGGGGGATTTAATCAAAAAGGGAGCAGTCGTGGCTGAACTTGATAAAGTCCCCTTTCAGCATGAAGTCGATAACCTCAAGGCTCAAGTCGCCGTCGCCACGGCCAACTCAACCAAATACCAAACCGGAAATCGGCCGCAAGAAATATTAGCCGCCAAAGCTTTAGTAGATGAACGAAAAGCAACCTACGAGAATGCTAAAAAAAATCGCGCACGCCAAGAAGAGCTGGTCAAGCGGAAACTCGCTTCGCAACAAGCTTATGACGATGCCCTAACCCAAGAAAAAGATATAAAAGAACAACTAGAAAACGCCAAAGAACTTTATAAGCTGGAAGAGGAAGGCTTTCGATCAGAAGATATTGCCGGTGCAAAATCACAACTAGAAGCTGCTAAGGCCCAACTGGGAACTGCAGAAACCAATTTAGAAGATACCATTCTTTATGCACCTTCGGATGGAATTGTGTTAACTCGGATCCGAGAGCCCGGCTCTATATTGGCAGTAGGCGTTCCGGTGATCACACTTTCTTTAATCAACCCGATCTGGGTAAGAGCTTATGTTTCAGAAATAGATCTTGGCCGCATTAAACCTGGTATGCACGTATTAGTATATACCGACACACAACCTAATAATCCTTATCCGGGAGAAATAGGTTTTATTTCACCTCAAGCTGAATTTACGCCAAAAAATATTGAAACGAAGGAGCTTAGAACCGATCTGGTGTATCGATTAAGAATTGTGGTTGAAGATCCTAAAGGCCAATTACGACAAGGCATGCCGGTAACGGTTGTCATTAATACCGAATATTAATGATGAACGAGCCCGTTATTCAAATTCAAGATCTCACCAAAGTGTTTACCCCCGGCACCCCACCTGCTTTAGATCAACTATCGCTTAACCTTCGTGTGGGGGGGATCACAGGGCTCGTTGGCCCCGATGGCGCAGGTAAAACCACCTTTATTCGGCTATTAACAGGATTAATGCAACCAACAACCGGTGTGATCACGGTAAATGGTTTTGATACGCGCAAAGACATCGCAAACATTTTTAATATTTTGGGTTACATGCCACAAAAGTTTGGCCTCTATGAAGACTTGACTGTTATTGAAAACCTTAACCTATATGCAAAATTACGTGGGATCACCGGTCAAGCAAAAACCAGCATTTTTGAAAGAATGTTATCTTTTACCGATCTTAAGCCTTTTACTTCACGTTTGGCAGGCAAACTTTCAGGTGGTATGAAACAAAAATTAGGTCTCGCTTGTGCTTTACTCGGGCGTCCACAAATTTTACTGCTCGATGAGCCAAGCGTAGGGGTTGATCCGGTGTCGCGACGTGAATTATGGAAAATGGTGCAAGATCTCACGAAAGAAGGGATCTTGGTGCTGTGGTCGACTTCATATCTTGATGAAGCTGAGCGTTGCCAAGAAGTACTGCTAATTAATGAGGGCAAGTTACTCTTTAAAGGGCCACCTTCGCATTTAACGAAAACGGTAAACGATCGGGTGTTTCTTGCCACACCGCCGGCAACAGAGCGTCGAAAACTTCTTTCAAAAATCCTCAACCAACCAGGAATTTTGGATGGAGTGATCCAAGGCAAAAATTTACGGATCGTCACTCAAAATGAAACGCGACCGCTGCTTGATCTCACTTTGATCCCAACCACGCCGCGTTTTGAAGATGCTTTTATTGACATTCTCAAAGGAAAATTCAGCCGCACTTCTACCCTTGCTGCACAACTTCAACCTAAAAGTGAAGAAATTGCTGAACCCATTCGCGGTGTGGGGCTGACCAAAATATTTGGCGAATTCACTGCTGCAAATAATATCTCGTTCAGCGTAAAAAGAGGAGAAATCTTTGGTTTGCTAGGGCCCAATGGGGCAGGAAAATCAACGGTGTTTAAAATGATGTGTGGCCTGTTACAGCCCACCCATGGCCAAGCGTTTATTGCGGGATTTGATCTGAAAAGTCACACCAGCCAAGCACAATCTCGCATTGGGTATATGGCACAAAAATTCTCACTGTATGGTGACTTGAGCGTCACCCAAAATTTAGATTTCTTTTCAGGTGTTTATGGCTTAGCAGGAAAAAAGCAAAAATTAAAAAAAGAACAAATGATAGAAATTTTTGATCTTAAAAAATACCTTAATATGAATGCTGGGACTTTACCGCTGGGATATAAACAACGGCTAGCCTTATCTTGTGCCGTGATGCATGATCCCGATGTTTTATTTTTGGATGAGCCCACTTCAGGCGTTGATCCGCTCACGCGGCGTGAGTTTTGGACGCATATTAATGGCATGGTGCAAAAAGGCGTGACCATTATGATTACTACGCACTTTATGGATGAAGCAGAATATTGTGATCGCATTGCCCTGATCTATCGCGGGGTGAACATTGCAACCGATACCCCCGATGCTTTGAAAGATCAGGTACACTCAACGCAATTACCCTCCCCCACTCTTGAAGATGCATTTATTGAGCTTATTCAACGTCAAGCGGTGGAAAAAAATGGTTAATTTGTCACTTGCACGTTTATGGGCTTTTATCCTCAAAGAAACCTTGCAAGCACTGCGAGATCCTAGCACGCTGATCATTGCCGTTATTTTACCGGCGTTAATGGTATTTTTATTTGCATTTGGTGTTTCATTAGATACCAACACCATTCGGATCGGATTAGTATTAGAAAATCAATCTTCTGAAGCTCGTAGCCTTGCCTCTGCTTTTGTACATACCCGCTATTTTGACGTGACTGTGGGTTTAGATCGCAGGCAATTAACTCAAGCATTGGTTGCAGGACATTTACGCGGGCTTATTATTATTCCTGAAGATTTTTCAGCACAATTTAATCGTGCGCATTCTTCACCCATCCAAGTGATTGCGGACGGCAGTGAAACCAACACTGCCAGTTTTGTGCAAATTTATGCCCAAGGAGTGGTTTCAGGCTGGTGGTCAATTTATCAACAAGAACATAACGTACAAACCCTCCCCAGCATTAATATTGAACCCCGAGTTTGGTTTAACCCTGAGCTTAAAAGCCGCAATGTGATCCTGCCAGGATCCATCGCGATCATAATGGCCTTAATTGGGACTTTACTCACCTCGTTAGTGGTGGCACGGGAATGGGAGCGTGGCACCATGGAAGCGATTTTAGCCACTCCCCTTCATATCGCTGAGCTCATTATCGGCAAATTAACCCCTTATTTTTTTCTGGGGATGGGCTCGATGATTTTATGCGTTATGCTTGCCGTTTTTGCCTTTGGCGTTCCTTTTGTGGGTTCAATTGGAGTATTACTGCTGGCAACCGCCTTATTTTTAAGCTCAGCATTAAGCATGGGTTTACTGATTTCCATTCTTTCAAAAAATCAATTTGTTGCTAGCCAAACAGCTATTAATGCCGCTTTTTTACCGGCCTATATGCTTTCAGGCTTTCTTTACGAAATTCAAACGATGCCCTTACCTTTAAGATTACTCACCTATTTATTTCCACCGCGTTATTTTGTGTCGATCATTCAAACCGACTTTTTAGCTGGGGTGGTTTGGCCACTGATGTTACCGGATATGTTAGCCATGCTGGCAATCACGAGTGTATTTATGTACTTTATTGTTAAAAAAAGTAAAAAGAGTATAGAATGAAATTAAAATCCTGGGTGAGAATTAAAGCGCTCGTTGTTAAAGAAATCTTTGCCATCTTGCGCGATAAAAGGGCACGGATCACTTTAGTGATGCCACCGATTATGCAACTTTTAATTTTTGCAAATGCTGCCACCCTCGAAGTACGTAATATCTCAGTAGCCATTTTAAATCATGACAGTGGTTGGTATAGTAATGAACTCATTCAACGAATGAGAGGCTCCCCGTACTTTAAAAATGTTTATGAAGTCGACAGCGAAAAAGATCTCAAAAAAGATATTGACACCCAAAAAGCAATCGTCGCGGTTAAATTGCAAGCTGATTTTTCAAGAATACTTAGTCGGGGCGAGGTGCCTTCTGTACTCGTTATTTTAGATGGCAGAAAATCTAATTCTTCACAAATTGTTCAAGGATATGTTTTTCAAATCATTCAAACTTTTAATGATGATATCTTAGCGCAGCAGGGCCACTCCACCCATCAAAGTGTTCAAATTGATTTTAGAAGCTGGTTTAACCCAAATTTAGATTACATTTGGTATACCGTTCCACATTTGGTGGGGATTTTAAGCATGGTGATCGGGCTGATTATCACTGCTTTATCGGTTGCCAGAGAGCGCGAAATGGGTACTTTTGATCAATTACTGGTTTCCCCGCTTAAGCCTTGGGAAATTTTAATTGGCAAAATGTTGCCAGCTATCTTGATTGGACTGAGCGAAAGCACGTTGATCATGATACTGGCTATGTCTTTATATAAAATACCGTTTCATGGATCATTTTTATTGTTTTATTTTAGTATGATCGTTTTTGTG
>JBIOEB010000072.1:0-11967 GCA_044445585.1 Candidatus Berkiellales bacterium | reverse complement strand
TAAGAATGCAACCAATCGAAAACTATTTGATGATTCAGCAAGAAAAACCTTAAATAATGCATTAAAGCGGGTCGAGAACAGCCTTGAGCAAGTAGAAAATGATATTAAAACACAAGGTTTTGTCGAAGGATCGAGGCTGCACATTGTCGTTGACGACTTACGCAAACAAGTCATAGAGATGAGAGGAAAAATTACGCCACCTGCGCCTCCACGTTCTCAGGAAACCCCCATCGCGTAGGGCAGTTTTTTTATCTACTTCTTTTTAAAAATTTGGTGAGAAAACCTTTATTTGATTTTTCTTTATCTTTTGTCAAATCGCCTGGCGCCTTGTCTTGTTCTTGTTTTGCTTCAACGGTTTTCGTTTCAGGTTTTACTTGGGGTTTATCAGTAACGATCTCATTACCCTTTACAATAATTTTCCCTACTTTGCCTTTTTGATTCATACTAGGGTTACTAATATAAAAACTAAATTCACCTGGCGCGGATGGCACAAACAGCCAATACACTTTAGCTTGCGGTGGCAAGGTAAAGCTATTTTGGGTTACATCAGGTGTGCCTTGGAGGTAGTGCGTAAAGATTTTTTGACCAAAGGTGTCGTAATAAAAAGTTAAACTCTCAGAATGATCATTCCGCATCACCCATAAATACTCTTGCCCTTGGACAAAAGTATAATTTTCTGGAGTAAGCGTTAACCCTTCCATGCCTGCCACAACAGCGGCATCAACCAGAATGGGTGCCTCAGGGGATGCTTGCAGAGTGGACGCGGCAAAGGTTAACGTAAAATATAAAAACCATTTCTTAAGCACCTGGCGAATGTGCTTTTTGTTGTTTAATTTCATCTTTAATTTTTTCTATTTGTTCTTCTGGAATGGATTGGCCTTTTAAATTAAATTTAGTGATATTGATGTTTTCTAATTTCATCAGAATGGGTTTAATTTCATTAAGGTTATCGACCGTTAATTCATATTCTGTTAGCATATTTAAGCGCTTTGTAGCTGCTGAATATGCCTCGACCGATTTATAAAACGCTTCAAAAGCTTCTGGTTTTGCAGCAGAGGGATCTGCCGTCAACATGGAAAACTCTACCTGCTTGTCGCCAAATTTAACCCGACAACCTTCTCCCTTCGCTGTGACGGGTTGAGGGATCACATCAAATTCAGTGTTTTTTGCAATCTTGCCAGCTTCAGGAAAATTTGTGATCGTTGGAAAGGCCAGTTTTAATTCACCGATAAACAAACTTTTTAGCCAGTAATTATCTTTTTCCTCTTTATTCATTCCAGCAGAACCTGTATGCGCAACAAGTTTTAACGGTGTTGATGATGCTTGATGGTCTGCAAGAGGTTTTGCACTCTGAGCGGCTGCCGGCGTTTTAGAAGTTGTTACAGCAGAAGGTGCTAAATTTTGCCTAGGCGTTGGCGGAGAAGTGATCGTTTGTTGAGGCCCAGTTACGAGTTCTAGTGGAATAGATGCCGGTAACGGAACGCCTAAGTCTACTGAATCGGTATCGGTTGCTTCTGATTGGGCACTCCTGGCAGCTACCGGCGGATTTGCTGCAGTCATGCTGGCCTTCTTGCTCGGTTTAGCGCCTTTACGTGCCTTAGGAGCGCTTACCTGTTTGGGCGTTGTGTCTGGCGAAACGTTTTGATCAGCAACCTCTATGCTAGCTGACTCAGCTTGTTGCGGTTGAATATGCTTACGTGATGGCTGTTTACTAGAGGTAGTTTTGGATCTTTCTCGGGTTAGTTTAGAGCGGTTTGAAACTGGTGTTAACAATTCGCTAATCTTTTTAGCGGCATCACCTTTGGCTGCTCTTGTTGCTCTTGCTCCTCGTGTCATTAATCACCCCACTTCGTGTCTGTTTTAAACGCACTTGATATTACCAAGCTAACTCATAGAGGTCAAGGCAATATATCCATCATGAAGTAAACGATGTGGATACAACAAATGTCCAAAGCACTGTAATAGCTAATGTTGCATAAACGGGAATCTTAACATAAGGAAAACCATAAAGCTTATATAAAATATTGCAAATTGCTAACACAATGATCGCCGGATAACAAACCGCTAAGATCGGATCTAAAAAATTCATGATCGCAACGAAGCCTAAATTCGAAAAAATCACTGTGATCACAATGACGATAAGCATCATCCAAACATAACTAAAAGGGATCTTTGATCCGATTTTGGTATTCATGATCTCAACATGGATCACATCCACCACAGCTACCGCTAAACTCATCACCGTCGTTAAACATGCTAATATCACTGCAATATTAGCAATAATGGCTAATTTGTGACCTAAAATATAAATTGATAGGTGAGTCAGAACTTGTTCAGGAGCCGCGTTGGCTAATGCATGGGGATGTGCAGCGGCACTAAAACTCATCCCTAAATAAATCAGGCCTAATAATCCGCCGCCAATTAAACTTGCAAGGACATAAGTCGGCACCAGTTGGCGGTGAATGGATTTTTCGTCTGATAAATTCAATTTTTCTTTTAATAACATCCAAATACTGACCGAAAAAATAATCGAAGCCAGGAGATCCATGGTGTTGTATCCAACGCCTAAGCCTTCGATCATTGCAGTAAATGGTGTAAAGGCAGTTTGGTGTAAGCTTTCCATTTTAACGATCGAAGTGATGATCACCACTAATAATGTACAAATTAAGAGCGGGCTTAACCACATTCCTAGTAAAGGCAAAATGTATGCGCGCTTGGCGATGAACAGTAAAGTAATGACGCCGGCAATTTGACTAAACAACAATAAACTTAATTGCGGAAAATAGGGTTTAATTGCCGCAAAAGCAACAATAAAACAGCGGGGCATCACGCCAAGGGGCCCTAGCAGGGCCAAAATTAATAACACCACTAAATACCCGGGCACTGACCCTATTCGGTAAAAAAACTGCTTACAATCTCCTTCGAAAAGCACTGAGCCCAATAAGCCTAGTAGCGGTGCTCCCACTGCGGTTAAGGTTAAGCCAATGAGCGCCCATCCCACTTGGTTTCCTGTGGTTTGCCCTAGCAAAAGTGGAAACACCACATTTCCGGATCCAAAAAACATAGCAAAAATGGCAACGCCGGTTGAGCAAACAATGGTTGGAGAAGGTAATGAAGGTAATTTCATTGGTCACCTTAAGTGGGATTTGATTGTGTTTAGAGTGTTTAGCCCTAATTTACGTTATTTAAAGTCTGTATATCACTCTGCAAGCTATTAGATGCTCCATGGCTATTTGAACCCACTTTGTAATGTTGGTTTCTTCGTTTTGGTTGGATCTATTTTGTCCAATTTTAACAATGCTAATTTTACTTGAAGAGCATCAACTTCGTCATCTTTTTCTTGAAGATCATCGACTTTCTCATCTTTTTCTTCTGTTTCCATCGGTAATTTTAACTCTCTACAAGTTCGAGATGTCGGTGGCGCAGCAAGCCTTGATGAAGTTGCAGTGAAAAGTAATGTATTACTTTGATCAAACAATTTAGAAGAATCTAAGGGAGGATTTGCCTTAGAAACGATTTTTTTCCGAAAATACTCAGCCATATCTTGATGGCCACCTTCTGCAGCATAAACTGCCACCCCATTATAATCACGCGCGTTTTCATCCGGTATCTTGTCTAAAAAATACTCTGCCATATCTTGATAACTACTTAATGCGGCTACACGTGCCACCCCGTTATAATCACGCTCGTTTTCATCCGCTATCCTATCTAACAGATACTCCGCTGCGGTTTGATGGCCACCTCGTGCAGCAAAGCATGCCACCAGGTTATAATGAAACTCGCTTTCATCGGGTATCTTGCCTAAAAAATACTCCGCTAAAACTTGATGGCCACCTAGTGCTGCCCAACTTGCAACTCCGAAATAATCACGCTCGCTTTCATCTGCTACCTTACCTAAATAATATTCCGCTACGGCTTGATGGCCACGTCGTGCGGCAACAAATGCTAGCTGCTTATAATCACGCTCACTTTTATCTGCTATTTTAGCTAAAAAATACTCCTCCATATCTTGATGGTCACCTAGTCCCGCCAAGCCTGCAACGCTGATATAATCACGCTCGCTTTCATTGGGTATCTTGCCTAAAAAATACTCCGCTACGGCTTGATGGCCGTCATATGCGGCCCTAGCTGCCACCTTGTTATAATCACGCTTGCTTTCATCTGATATTTTAGCTAAAAAATGCTCCGCTAAGAGGTAATGGCCGCCTTGTGCGGCCCCAGCTGCCACGCTGTTATAATTACGCTTCCTTTCATCCGCTATATTAGCTAAAAAATACTCCGCTACGGCTTGATGTCCACCACGCGCAGCATGAGCTGCCATGCTGTTATAATTACGTTTGCTTTCATCTGATATTTTAGCTAAAAAATACTCCGCTACAGCTTGATGTCCACCACATGCGGCGAAACCTGCCACCTCGGCATAATCACGCTTGCTTTTATCTGCTATTTTGCTTAAAAAATACTCGGCTACGGCTTGATAACCACCAAGTGCAGCTTCAGCTGCCACTCTGTTATATTCACGCTTGCCTTCATCTGCTATCTGTCCTAAAAAATGCTCTGCTACAACTTGATGACCACTACGTGCTGCCTCAGTTGCTACACCGTTATAATCACGCTCGCTTTCATCGGGTATCTTGCCTAGAAAATACTCCACTAATGCTTGATGACCACCACGTGCTGCCCAATGTGCCATCTCATTATAATTACATTTGCCTTCTTCTAGCATTCCTAAAAAATACGTCGCTACCGTTTGATAACCACCTCGTGCAGCACTAGCTGCCACCAAACCATAATTACGCTGGTTTTTTGCTATTTTTAGTATAAAATGCCATGCAACAGCTTGATGGCCACCATATGCAGCTAAAGCTGCCACCCAGTTATAATCACGTCTGCTTTGATTTGCTATCCTTCCTAAAAAATACTCCGCTTCGCGTTGGTGGCCACCATGGGCGGACCAGGCTGCCACTTTATTATAATCACTCTCATTTTTATTTGTTATTCTTTCTAAAAAATACTCCGCTAAAGTTTGATGACCTCCTTCTGCTGCACCACAAGCAAAATCTATCCAAATTCCATCCTGTATTCCCAAAAATTCGCATGATGTTTTATCGGCTTTTTTGCCAAGATAGTGTGCTGCGTTAAAGCTTTTAGCATCACACACATACAAACTACGTTCATTAGACAATAATTTTAATTTATTCCCGTCTTTTTTTTCAGCAGCTTTAATGACATCTTGAATAAAATTATCAACTTCGCTTGGCATAATGCCTCCTTTTGAAACTATTTTGAAATTCCTAGTGTTTGTTTTGTTTGGTTTTCTTTTTGGTTGATGGTTCATCCGCTTCAGACACTTTTAACGCTTTTACATGTGCTTGAAGTTCAGCAATCTCTCTATTTTTTAATTCGACTAATAGTTCTTGATAAGCAACCACTTCCTTTTCTTTTAATGTTAATTGCACTCGAAGCTTTTCAGCTTCATCCTTTCTTTTTTGTAATCCTTCTTCGGCAATAGTGATGGTAAAAGGAATTGCATCATCATCTGAAGCAGAAATTTTTAACGCTTTTAATTGTGCTCTAAGTTCTGCAATCTCTCTATTTTTTAATTCATTTAATAGTTCTTGATAAGCAACCACCTCTTTTTCCTTCAATGTTAATTGCTCTCGAAGCATTTCGGCTTCATCCTTTCTTTTTTGTAATTCTTTTTCGGCAATAGTGATGGCTGAAGAAATTGCAGTCTCATTTGAAGCAGAAATCTCTGGTTTCTTCCGTAAAGCCGCTTGTTTTGATGTCAGTGCAATGAAAAGCAAAGGATCTTTTGTGGGAAACAATTCAGAAGAAGGTGGAGGAGGATTTGCTTTGGATCGAAAATGCTTTACTACAGCTTGATGTCCACCTCGTGCGGCTTCATCTGCCGCCTTGCTATAATCTCGTTTACTTTCATCCGCTATCTTGCCAAAAAAATAATCCGCTACAACTTGATGACCACCATGTGCAGCCTGACATGCAACCCTGTTATATTCACGCTTGCTTTCATCCGCTATCTTGCCTAAAAAATAATCCGCTACGGCTTGATGGCCACTTTGTGCCGCTCCACCTGCGGCCCCGTTATAATCACACTTGCTTTCATCTGAAATTTTGCTTAAAAAATGCTCCGCTACAGCTTGATAACCACCTCGTGCGGCCCAATATGCCAACAAGTTATAATAAAGCTGTTTTTGACCTGCAATTTTGGCTAAAAAATGCTCTGCCACAGCTTGACAACCAACTTGCGCAGCCCAACATGCCACCCCGATATAATCACGATGTCTTTCATCCGCTATTTTTCCTAAAAAATAATCCGCTACAACTTGATGACTACCTCGTGCGGCCCACTTTGCTACCTCGTTATAATCTCGATGCCTTTCATCCGCTATTTTTCCTAAAAAATAATCCGCTACAACTTGATGACCACCTCGTGCTGCTGCAGCTGCCATTTTGTTAAAATCACGCCCGCTTTCATCTACTATCTTACTTAAAAAATACTCCGCTACATTTTGATGACCATTTTGTGCGGCATCAGCTGCTATATCAAAATACTTACGCTTGCTTTCATCCGATATATTACTTAAAAAATACTCCGCTACAGCTTGATAACCACCTCGTGCTGCCGCACTTGCCACCCCGTTATAATCACGCTTGCTCTTATCTGCAATTTTGCTTAAAAAATACTCCGCTACAGCTTGGTGACCACCTCTTGCAGCCCACTTTGCTACCTCGTTATAATCACGCTGTCTTTCATCAACAATTTTGCTTAAAAAATGCTCCGCTACAGCCTGATCCCCACCTTGTGCGGCACCAGCTGCCACCCTGTTATAATCACGCTCGCTTTCATCTACTATCTCGCCCAAAAAATACTCAGCCATAAGTTGATAGCCGCTACATGCAGCCCAATCTGCCACTCCGTTATAATCACGCTTGCTTTTATCTTCTATTTTCTCTAAAAAATACTCTGCTACTTCTAGATTACCACCTAGTGCGGCCCAACATGCCACCCAGTTATAATCCCACATGTCTTTATCCGCTATCTTGCCTAAAAAATACTCCGCTAAGGCTTGATGGCCACTTTGTGCGGCCCCACCTGCCACTTTGTTATAATCACGCTCGCTTTTATCGACTAGCTTGTCTAAAAAATGCTCCGCTAAGTCTTGATGGCCACCTTGCGCTGCCCCGTAAGCAACATCTACCCAATTCCCTCCCTTTGTCGCCAAAAATACACAAGCAGGCTTAACACCCTTTTTGCCAAGATACATTGCTGCATTAAATAATTTACTATCAAACACACTCAAACTACGCTCGTGAGATAATCCTATTAATTTTTCCTCGTCTTGTGCTTCGGCAGCTTGAATGACGTTTTGAATAAATATATCAACTTCATTTGACATAATAGTTCTCTTGATTAATTGGAATTGAAGAACTGGATTTTAGAGTCTTTTATAACAAAAATCCAGGCGTTGCCTGGCCTTTCACCAATAGGGGATATGAAGAGCAATCAATAACAGAGATATCAATAAAATAAGTTTGATAACTCAAAATGTAAAGGACAACTTCCAGTAGAAGTGATAGCGATAAGGATTAAAACCCATAAGGAGATGCTTAATCAAGGCTATGAATACTCAAACTGAACCTGCGACTCGGGTAACATTTCCGATAACATGGTAATCAACCCAGACGTCGGCTGTGTATCCCACTGACGCCCAAGTTTAATCATGGTATTCGCTTGTTGCTGCTGAAATTCGATATAAACCGGACAAGGGCCACGCGCGTGATGCATTAAACACTCTTTTAATTTATCAACAAAATTATCCGTCAACTTTTCTTGCTGAACTTTGATATGCAATTTTTTGACAAACTTTTCACGCGCATTGGCAAGTGTATGCAATGCTTGCGCGACTATTCTGATCCCACCTTTAAAAGTATCTGCTGAAAGAGTAGATTCTATTACTAATAATTGATCTTTAATCAATAATTCACGATATTTTTGATAGGATTCAGGAAAAAGCGTGATTTCCATTCGTTTAAAACGATCGTCCAACACCATGACACACATCCGATCGCCGTTACGTGTTTGCAATGATTTATGTGAAACTAAAATCCCTGCAATCAAAACCTTACGCTCTTTTTGCGGCGGGGTGGCATTGGGATCAATCGTTTCTACTCCCATTTTTTTAAGCTCACAATCAACTATTTCTAAGGGATGCCCCGAAAAATACATCCCTAACGATTCCTTTTCACCTTGAAGCCGTTCTGGTGTTGTCCATGCTTTAATATGTTTAAGCAAGGGATAAATTTGGTTCGGATTATTTGAATCAATGGGATCTTCTATTCCCTGAAATAAATCATGTTGCCCCAGTTGTAAATTTTTCGATAACTGCTCGGCTTGCTTCATGGCTTCATCTAAGGTTGACATTAAATGAGAGCGCTCCTGGCCAAAAGCATCAAATGTTCCTGATTTGATAAGGGATTCTAAAACACGTTTATTGACTTTGCGGCTATCGGTACGTTCACATAAATCAAATAAATGCTTAAATGGCCTTTTTTGCCGTTGTTCAATCAGGTGGGCAATCGCTGCCTCCCCTGCCACTTTGATCGCGCCTAAGCCATAAACAATTTCATTATTTTCGTTGACAGTAAAATAATAATTGCTGGTATGAATATCTGGGGGGATCACTTTAATTTTTAAAGAATGACATTCTTCGATAAAATTCACTATTTTATCGGTGTTATCCATATCGGCCGAAAGCACTGCTGCCATAAAAGCACTAGGATGATGTGTTTTAAGCCACGCGGTTTGATACGATACTAACGCATAGGCCGCTGAGTGCGATTTGTTAAAACCATACCCCGCAAATTTTTCCATTAAATCGAAGATATAACTTGCGGTGCGCTCTTCAACCTCTCGATCAACTGCGCCTTTAATGAAAATGGCGCGTTGACTAGCCATTTCTTCTGGTTTTTTCTTCCCCATGGCTCGACGCAATAAATCTGCGCCGCCTAAGGTATAACCCGCAAGCGTTTGTGCAATTTGCATCACCTGCTCTTGATATAAAATCACCCCATAAGTCGGCTTTAAAATAGCTTCAATCGCAGGATGCAGATATTCCACCTGAGCGCGCCCATGTTTGCGATTAATAAAATCATCCACCATGCCTGACTGCAATGGGCCTGGTCGAAAGAGCGCAACTAAAGCAATAATTTCCTCAAACTCATCGGGTTGCAGCCGTTTGATGAGCTCTTTCATGCCACGAGATTCTAGCTGAAATATGGCAGTAGTAGCACAACTTTTTAATAAACTAAAGGTTTGTTGACAGTCGAGTGGGATATTTTGGATGTCAATCGGAGGCAAATTCTGTAGCGCTAATAATCTATTACTGTTTTGTACTGCCCAATCGATGATGGTTAATGTTTTTAAACCTAAAAAGTCGAATTTCGTTAAACCAATCGCCTCGACATCGTCTTTGTCAAATTGGATCACGCCCTGATGACTTTCTTGATCATAATAAAGTGGCGCATAATCCGTTAAATCAGACGGCGCAATCACCACGCCTCCGGCATGCTTACCAACATTGCGGGTGATCCCTTCGAGTTTTTTTGCCAAATCTAATAAATTTCGCACTTCTTCTTCAGTTTGGTAACGCTCTTGCAGAGCGACTTCTTGCGTCAACGCTTTTTCAAGCGTGATGCCAATTTCAAAGGGGATTAACTTAGCAATTTTATCGACAAATCCATACGGGTGCCCTAAAGCACGGCCAACATCGCGAATCACCGCTTTGGCTGCCATAGTACCAAAGGTGGCAATTTGTGAAACATTGTGCCGACCATAACGCTGTACAACATAATCGATCACTTTGTCGCGATTATCCATGCAAAAGTCAATATCAAAGTCTGGCATCGAAATACGTTCGGGATTTAAAAAGCGCTCAAACAGCAAATCATAGGTGAGTGGATCTAAATCGGTGATCTCTAATGAATAAGCTACCAATGAACCTGCGCCGGATCCTCGCCCTGGTCCTACCGGGATCTTGTTACGCTTTGCCCAATGGATAAAATCGGCGACAATGAGAAAATACCCTGGAAATCCCATGCTATTTATCACAAGCAGCTCTTGATTAAGCCTTTCATGATAGTGTGTGTCAATTTGCGCACGTTCCGATTCTGGTGTATTTTCTTTGGCAAATTTTGCTGTTAATCTTTTCGCTAAACCTTCGAGCGAGGCTTTTTGTAAAAAGGTTTCTTCGGTAAAATCGTGAGGTACCGGGAAGGATGGCAACACTGGCTCATCGAGCTTTAAGATGAGATTGCAACGCTTGGCAATTTCAATCGTATTTTCGATAGCTGAGGGAATGTCTCTAAATAACTCCCTCATTTCATCGGCAGTTTTAAGGTATTGTTCTTCGCTATAAAGAGAACTTGACATACTCTCTAACGTAACGCCTTCTTGAATACAAACCCGCGTTCGATGAGCCTCAAAATCACTTTTATTCAAAAAGACAACTTCATTGGTTGCAACCACCGGGCAATGCAAAGATTTAGCCAATATTAAAGCATTTTTCTCATAAATTCGTTCGCCCATTCGATTATTGCGTTGTAATTCTATATAAAATCGGTTTGGAAAAATGCTCATCCATTCTTGTAAGGTAAGCGATGCTTTAGGAAGTGAATCTTGTAATAGTGATTTTCCCACTGCTCCAGCTTGCGCGCCCGATAGGGCAATTAAACCTTCTTGGGCTTCGATGATCCATTGTTTTTTGACTAAAGGAACGCTTAAACGCAAGCCTTCATGATATGCCCGACTAATCAATTTTGTTAAATTTTGATACCCTATTTGATTTTGACAAAGTAGAATGATTTTATGAAAATTGGGTGTTTTATTATTATTATCATTATCAATTTCATTTTGTACCCATAATTGGGTTCCTATAATTGGTTTAATCCCTTGCTGAATCGCGGCTTTATAAAACTTAACCATGCCAAAGAGATTTGCAATGTCTGCGATGGCAACGGCAGGAGAATGTTTTTTAATTTCCTCCATTAAGGGATCAATTTGCACAATACTATCAATTATTGAAAATTCCGTGCGCAAATTTAAATGAACAAAAGGCGTTATCATTTTCAAACCGCTGTTTCTTTGTTGTGATCGGCAACTTTTCGGACGGGTGAAAAACTTAAACGATGCAAAGGTAAATTACCATATCTAGCCAAAGCATAAAGATGCTGCGGAGTAGCGTAACCTTTATGTTGATCAAAACCATATTCCGGATGACGTTGATGAAATCGGGTCATTAAATAATCCCGGGTGACTTTGGCAATAATTGACGCTGCGCTAATTTCACGGATCAACGCATCGCCACCGATAATAGCTTCACAAGGTAAATTAATTTTGAGTAGTTGATTGCCATCGACTAACACTTTAGTCGGCGTGATCTTTAAGGCTTCCACGGCTCTTTTCATTGCTAATAAGGAGGCTTGTAATATATTGATCGTGTCAATTTCTTTTACACTCGCGATCCCAATCGCCCAACACAAAGCCTTTTTCTTTATTATGCTAGATAACTGATTGCGTCTTTCTTCAGTCAATTGTTTTGAATCTTTTAGCCCTTGTATTTTAGCGCCATTTAAAATAACCGCACAGGCAAGCACAGGTCCCGCTAATGGCCCCCTACCTACTTCGTCTACCCCTGCTATCATGATGAGTCCTTATGTGCAGTATTTTTATTTTGGGTATTGTGACATGGTTTTTAGGCTGCGTCATGAGGCTCTGGCTTTGATAGACGCTTCCCCGGACGGCATAGCAAAATCCAAAATCCCTCTTGTTCGCTGCGCTCACCTCTCCCTTTTTCAAAGGGAGAGTATATGTGGGCTTCGCCCACAAGGGTCGCGTAGCGACATAATGTCTCCCTTTGAAAAAGGGAGACCGCGCGTAGCGCAGAG
>JBIOEB010000071.1:0-12114 GCA_044445585.1 Candidatus Berkiellales bacterium | reverse complement strand
GGGTATGCGGGCCAAATAAAAGATGCACTTCACAATCGCTGGGAGCTCTTAAGAGATAAATATAGTATTAACTCAATTCAAATATTCGATGAAAATGTTGAAACCATGGATTTAAACTTAAGCGAGGAAACAAAAGAAAGGCTGATTGAATCAGGTAGGAAAGCGACGTGGGCATACGTTGATACCTACTTAGGAAGCGGAGTCATTTATAACCACCTTCCCAAATATAAAGATATTCATGAAAAATATTATTCAAAAGGGCCTGTTGAATTAGATCGTATTTTGCAAGAAGAAATCATGCCCTTAATACAAGAAATAAACGCGCTATGCAAACTTTTTGGTACCAATCTGCAAGAAAAATTAGATGAAGTTAAACAAAAATTATCTCAATTTTCAACTGATGAAATCAAACGTCAGGAAAAATTATATGACGAGGCCGAGCAATTAGCCAAACAACTCGAAACATCTCAAGATGAAGCAATCATCCAACGCTACCTTGAGCTTAAGAAAAAAATGAATAACGAAATCATCGAATTAATACATGATAGACTCTTACTTGAATATCTCATGGCTAACAATGTCATTCAAAAACTAAGAGACACCGAAAGCGTTTTGCATGAGCATATTGATATTATTCTTGATGCGCTTGCTGCTCACCAACGAGATTACCCTGATCCCAGGGCTAGCGAAGATTTTGAGCATTATTTATATCTTGAAAAAGAAAAATTTAGAAAAATCATTTTCGATAAATGTAAATTAAATTACCAGTTAGATGACGTGGTTTCGGAAACCCGTGCTAAGGAACATATTGATCTCTTTGAAGATTTATTAAGATTTGGGGTTAAACTCAATGAAGCAAAATTGCTGACAGAAAATTATTTTTCAATCGTGAATGTGATGTCGCAACGTACAGCAGGAGCTGTTTTATTAGATCATGAAAAAGAAAAACTTAAGCAGGAAGCTAGAGAAAGATTGTTTAGTAATATTTTAGTGAAAGAATTAAAAGCGCAGAGGCTAATCTCTTTAACAGCTTCAGCTGATGAATTAAAAGAAGTACAAGAATTATGGTGTAATGTTGTTAATCATTATTTGGTAACCGATGCAACCTTATCTCGTGGTTATGCAGAATATTTAGCCAAAAAACGAATCATAAAAATGTACCAAGAAAAAAACAACCAGTTTGATATGGCTCAAATTAAAGAGGGTGAAGCCAAAGAAAATACGGAACGTTATACTTTTAATGTTAACCTTCGAAAAACGGTTGCACGATTGTGTAAGGGAAAGTGGGATGAGATTGTACTGACAAATCATGCTGACGTAGCGCATAATTTAACTGAAATGCAAGTGGTTGAAGGGGAAACGTTTGGTAAGCATGAGTCGGTGTATTTGATTAAAACATTTGAGTTCAAATTTGATCAAGTTGAACATTATCAAAGTATCCAAAAAGAATTTCCTGCGCCTCCCGTGAAAGCCTATTTTTTAACGCCGGATCCAAATTTGTTACAAAATCCAGCACAGCCTTTAAAAGAAATCATTATTGCTTTTGATCAGCCATTTTCAGAAGAATCGGAGAAACAGTTTGGTCTAATTGCAAAATATTCTAGATCGCGCGAGCATTATTTTAATCAATGTAAAGCTGAATTGCTACAAAAGCTTCAATTAGCAATTCAACAAGCGAAAAAGCTTGGGCTTAGGCCACCCCAAGCCAAATTTAAAATTACCTTAACGGGGGAAGGTTTGGCGGGTCAAGATGCGCAATATATGTTTTCTGCGATCATCGATGAATTATTAGCCGATCCAGAGCACAGTGATTTTAAAGATATTCTTGATATTGAATTAAACTTAGCCGATCCTTCACGCGTGACGGCTGATCGGTCAAAAGAGTGTGCCAACCATATCGCTGCATTAAAAAAGAAAAAAGATATTAGCATTACCGGGTATAATTTAATCCATCAACACAGTTTTGCCGGGAGACCCAGTCGAAAAAGAATGCAAAACTATATTGGTGAAGAAAATATTCTCAGTCGCGTTCCAAAAGAAGATGCTTTTGTTGAAGCTGATTTTAGAGATAAGTATGATTCTTCCTTTCAATATAAAAGAGCCGATAACCAAACCACACCTAAATTATTAGAAAGAGTGTTAAATAAAACCAAACTAATCTATACCAGTGAATTCTTTCGTTTAACGTATGTACATCTTAAATCTATTAGACGTTTAACCGAGTTTTTACTTCAAGGCGCGTTTTCTGCTTCTGTATTCGTTCTTATCAAACTCCCTTTTAATATTGGAACTGGATTGATCAAACGCTTGATCAATCCCTTTGTTAAGATCCATCATTATTTAAATAAAAAACCACTTCCTGTATCTCGTCATCAATCGTGGGCTAAGCATTTACGGACATCAACCAAGCAATTATCGAAAAAGTCAAGCAAAAAATTTGTCACTGAAAAAGAGGTAACGGACTTTGTTCATCAAGCTGAGCCTTCTCAACGATTACAACGTGAAAAACGGCCACCGATTAAGCATGTGGTATTGGAAGGGGCTCGAATGAAAGGGTACGCTTATCCATCGGCTTTAATTGAGTTAGAAAAAAAGCGCATGTTAAGTGAGGTGCAGGATGTTGCAGGAAGTGCCGATGGTGGAATGATTGCAGCACTTTGGGCAGTAGGTTATACGCCACAGCAATTAGAAGCAGTGATGGAGCAAATCGATTTTAAAGATCTCTTAGACGAGCCATTTTCATTAGGCGGATTGGATGAAATAGTGGATGCCAGTGGTATGAAAATAGGTGTAAATAATATTATCTATCTGCTTGCAAAAAAAGGTTTATATAATGGAGAGGCGTTTGAAACTTTATTTGAAAGATTGGTCAAAATAAAACTAGAATAAAATCTCAAGAAGCATTTATTCTTATCTCTTACTTCTGCTGAAAGATCTTTTTTAACCACACTGGTAGCGCATTTGCCACCGGCACAGAAAGATAATGCAATTGATGACTATCTACAAAATAAAATGGGTGCGATAAAAGCACGATTTGGCATAGAAGATTTTGGTAAAATCACCTTTAAGCAATTGAAGGAACTTTCAAAAGAATACCCTCAATTAGGCATTAAGAACCTTTATCTCACTGCGACGAAAGTATCAGATGCCTCGCTTAAAATACTATCAGCAGACAGGGAACCCGAAATGCCAGTGAGTAAAGCCGTCAGAATGACGATGTGTTACGCAGGTGGTTTTGCTCCAGTAAAACATGAAGGCGAGTATTATGTGGATGGTGGTATTGCGAATAACTATCCGATGGAAATATTTGATGAAGAGCAATTTTTAACGCACGGCATTAATGATGCTAAAGTCAATCCCTGTACTTTAGGTTTGTTAATGGATTCTAAACTTGAAATTGAATCACGCTGGGGTATTCCACAAGAAGGGGCTGAAAGCCCCTCTTTACCCGAATTTGTTGGTTTGCTTCTGAAAGCAATGCATAACCGTTCGGAAATATTGCGTGATAAATATAATGTTAATTCCATTCAAATTAGTGATAATGTTTCTGAAGATGAACAGTATCGTGGCGCTCCGATGGGCTCTTTTGATTTAACAGAACAAGAGAAGGCGAGGTTAAAGCAAAACGGACGAGACGCAATTGATTTTTATTATAATAATTATTGTACTGCTGAAGTGGGGTATTATCATCTTCCTCCTTATCAAAATCTCTATCAAAAATACCTGAATAAATCAGCTTTGCAATTAAAATATATATTTATGAATGAAGTGCTTCCCTTATTAGAGCAATATGAAAAAATAAAACCCCATCTTGATAATTTAGCTATGGATGTTAAATCCCAAAAGAACAGACAACTGGTTGCCAAAGTTAAAGAAGCCTATGAAATTTTGCTAGAAGAAAAGAAAATGATCCATAAAGCTTTAAAAGCTAAAGGAGTGTCGGATGAAAATCTTCCGGCTGGATTGATAGAAATGCCTAAAGTTTTAATGCATGAACATCCCATTGCACGGACATCATCATTAAAAGAAGTACGTAAAAGTACCCCTAAGCCAGAATTAATTGCGAGAGTTGAGACTTTGCCGAAAGTTGAGACTTTACCAACCGAGATAACCGAAGTTCCCCAACAGATCCCTCAAAAATTAGCCCCTAAAATTCCTCAATCGTTTGCCGATATTTTTAAAGATGTGTTCCCGGAAGAAAAATGGAAGTCGACGCACCGAGAAGAAACGCTACATTACCAAAATAAAAAGCATTTAGATCATAAAATGAATATCCATCGATCAGCAACGAATGTGGCTTTTTCTGGAATACCCGTTAAAAAGATTAGTCAAGCAGCCAATGCTTATAAGAACTCGCTACCGCCAACCCAAACCATGATCTTTGAAATCAAAGCCATGGATCGGGAATTGGCCATTGACTTTTTAAATAAGTTGGAAGCCTCTGGTTTTGATATATCGCAAATTAAGAAAATTCAATATGAAAATAACCGAATTGAAGAACATCTTGAGCAATTAGTGCAAAATATAAAAGGTACAAGACTTAGTCCCCCGTTAGCCGGGGGATGAAAAGTCTGGGATGACGAAACAGACGTATGTCTTATTTTTTCTCTACTTCTACTGCTTTGTGTTCACATGCTTTGCACTTGCAGCATTTTGCACAAAGGTTATAGAGCCAAGCAATCACCAAGCCTATAACAAAGCCTTCCACCAGTGCGTATAAGGCTCCAATCGCAATACCCTTAGGAGTTAATGCAAAGCCTACATACACTGATGAAACCATGGTTGCCCATGCGCTACCTACTTTAAAGTGCCAAGCAAGTAATCCAAATACGATCATTGCTAAAGCAAAAGTTATAGCCAAGGCAGAACCCAGCGCACCTGCACATAACCTTGTTCCACAAGATCCTTTTTCCATAAATCACCTCATTACTATGTATACGTTACTTCTATTTATAGTTTATAACTTTAAACAGAGCAAAATAAAGCAGTGCCTCCTTCAGGATATACTCAATCAGCTTTGCTTTGTAGGGGACGGCCTCTGTGCCGTCCCGGTTTGCTGATAGGTCATGCCGTCATCATACCGTCACCACCATCTCGCGACCCACTTCATCCTTGACTTGTTGTTGATAAACATGCCGACTCCACCATACCAATCCAGCACCTAATAAGGAAGCGAGTGGGATCAGTAAAAGCGTATAGGTATAAGCTTCTAACGAATAAGATTTAACCTGATCCGTCACCGCATTGGGTTCAAAATAATCCATCAATCTACCGATAAAAGTATGGAAAAATGATCCACCAAGCATATTGATGCAATTTAAAAAGGCAATGCCGATGCTCATTAAATAAGCTGGCACGACATCTGCACCGATGGTGAAAACGATAACCTGATAGCAGCAAAGTATACCGATACAAAACATCATGGCGATGACAACATATTCTGGTAGCCATTCATTAAAGTAAAGCAAACACAATAACAAGGTTGCCATCAATACGCCGCACATCATGGTGACAAAGAAATGGGCTTTAAATTTTTCTGATAAAAATGCTAAAAGCGGTCCACCAAACAGCATGCCCACAAAAATAAAGGAGGTGATCGAAGCAGCTTCAACACGAGTAAGATCACGAGCAGTCATGAGGTACGAAACTCCCCATACATCTGCAAAACCTTCTAACGATCCCACCATTAAAAAGTTAGCGACAGCTAAGATGATTAATGAACGTTGTGATAATAATTTTTTAAGTGAATACGTTAAGGGTGGCGTTCTTTCTTGCCGTTGTGCTTTATCACGCACAAATAAAAATGCGAACAAGCCGAGCACCATTGCGGCAGCGCCTAAGATGAGACTGACTTTTTCCCAGCCCATTTGTTCGATCATTAAGCTAACAGGTCGCCCACCATATAATGCACCCAATAGCCCAAAGCTAAAGCTAAGACCTATCATTTTGCTATAACTTTTAGCTGGAAACCATTGAGATATTACCTTCGAGACGCCTAAAAAACCCACTACTGAGCCAACACCTATCAAAAATCGGCTAAGCAAAGCGATCGGCCAAGAAGTTAATAAAACGAATAGACAAGTCGCAGCGCCACACAGTAAGGCACACGTGCTGATCACTTTTCGTGGGCCATATTTGTCTAATAGCATAGCAACGGGGATCTGCATGCAAGCATAGCCGATATAATAAAGGGAGGCGAACACACCAAAATCGGTAGCGCTAATTTGATATTTTTGAAGAAACTCTGACATGACCAAGCCAGGGAAAAGGCGCAAAATGAACTGAAAACCAAAAAATAAAAGTGGAAATAACCACATTAACCAGGGAAAAAATCGTTCACCGCTCATGACCGTACTCCTTCAATAAAAATAACACGCATAAAAAAACCCCCGGGATTGCTCGCGGGGGTTTTTTTACTTAACATTCTTTTAAGTAAACGTAAGCCCCCGCCAGGTAATAATGATTACCTGAATAATGGTGATAATGGGGCGAACGTTATTTAACATCGAATGGCCTATAAAATTTTTAAAATGCATAGTCGAAATTAACATATCAAAGCATTGCTGACAATACCTAATCGAAGCCAGTAACAGCTAAGCGACCAAAGGGGCGATGAACAGTGATGCATCTTGTTTCTTTGCCTTTTCCCTCAACCCATTTATCATTAAAAGGACGCCAGCGATATTCTAGGCAGCAAAGGGAGCTTACAGTAAACTATGATAACTAACTTTTCTGTTGACAGCGATCATTTCTTAGTAAAGTCTGTGCTTTCCTCTAGTCAAATTTTTTGGTCAGATGTATTTGATCCGACACAAGAGGAGCGATCACAAATCGAAGAAGAGAATAATATCATTCTTCCGCTTCATCATGAAATGCATCAAATTGAATTTTCCAATCGGTACTACGAAGATAATGGTGCTTTATATCTATCTCTTAATGTCGTGACGAAAGCTGCACCTTTTCCTGAAAGTCATGTGGTGGTTTTTGTTCTTGCCGATAAAAAGCTTATTACTTTACGTTATTCCGATCCAAACCCCATCAAAAATTTTACTGATCAACTTGATATTCATCCGCATCCGGTTAAAAATCATTATGATATATTTTTATTGTTGTTGAGATCCATTGTAGGTAACGTTGCTGATATGTTTGAGTTGATTGGCGTCGAAACGGATATGTTAGCGCAAGAAATCGTTCAAACAATTAATTTAAAAAATGGCAGTCAAAAGGGAAAAGATCTCAATAAATCGCTTAGATCCATTAACAACCTTGAACATTTGTTGGCAAAATCACATCAAAGTTTATCTGGATTATTGATGTTAGTGGGATATTTTCAACAAATTGAAAACAAACAAATCCTAGAAGGTTTACAAGGACGCTTAGATAATTTAAAAATAGATATAAATGCACTTCTTAAAAATGGAGAATATCTCAATCAAAAATTAGGCTTCCAATTACAATCTACATTGGGTCAGATCAATATCGAGCAAACACAAATTATAAAAATTTTTACCGTCATTGCAATGGTGTTTATGCCACCGACTTTAATTGCAAGCATTTATGGAATGAATTTTCATAATATGCCTGAATTGACATTGCCTTTTGCCTACCCCATTGCGTTAATCGTAATGTTAGGTTCTGCTTTATTACCTTACCGATTTTTTAAGAAAAAAGGGTGGATTTAATTTTAAGCATTGCCCGCAGGATCAACGCATAAGAACATTCCCAAAAATAGGGCTTATGCGTTCAGCCAAGGCGCAAGTTATTCGAGCAGCGGAGTTTACAGACGAGTAAATGAGCAGCGCAGAATGACTTGCAACACAGGATCAACGCATAAGAACATTCCCAAAAATAGGGCTTATGCGTTCAGCCAAGGCGCAAGTCATTCGAGCAGCGGAGTTTACAGACGAGTAAATGAGCAGCGCAGAATGACTTGCAACACAGGATCAACGCATAAGAACATTTTTAAGATAGCTTCTACAATTAAGGTATGGATCACTGACATTGTAGGCAAAGGACATGCTTTTAAAATATGAAATTCATCAAGATGAAACCTCGGAAGATAAATTAACCTCGTTGGTAAAAGAGCTTAATGATTTATTATCAATCAATCAGAACGTTGAAGCTAAGCAACTTTGGCTAATGCCAGACAATGAAAATCATAATCTCAGAATTTTCAAAATGTTTAAATTAAAAGCAATTGAACTGCAAAGTATCAATGCTTATATCAAAAAACAAAAACGAAAGAAAATGAAAAAACTATTTCGTTTGCATCGCAGCAAAAAATTGCGACTGAAATGGATAAAAATGAAAATTCCTTCAGTGGTAGGAAAATTGATAAGCAAAAAACAGGAAAAGCCTGAGAAGCCAATCGCCTAACAACGGATATACCGATCGCACTTGAAAATGCGATTTTTTTTATTTTTTATCCTATTGACGTATCAGGTTTAGCACATTATGCTTTGCGCCATCACATAACCAGTGGTGGGGGTCTAAATGAAACCCGGTGTTCAACAATCAATTGAATCGCTAATGGTTTGTTATAGGCAAATATGTGCGAACACGAATCCAAGTCAAAGCACAGCTCCTTTTTTGCGCTCCGTCTTTTATGTCCTATTTTCTCCTGCAACTTTACCTGTGAAAGCAGAAAACTCTGATAACTTCGTTGCTACAATATTATCCTCATTAATTGCTGAAATTGAAAAAGAAATGAAAGATGAAGCTAATATTGATGAACGCAAAATCGAAGCATTACATCAAATTTGTCATGCATTGATTGCCACGAAGCTTTGTGATAAAGCAAAAATATATCCGTTATTAATTCAATTAGCAAAAGAGCAATACCCTACCGAAGGAAAAATAAATTTAGACGCACCAGAAATCAAATTAAGAAAAAAAATATTCGATCCTTTTAAGCCTACTCACCAGCATGCAGGCGACTTTAAGCCCGTTTTGCATGATTTTAAGAGACGTAGGAACTTAGCTCCTTCGCCATCGGCTCCAGTCATTAGCACTCAACAAAGAATTGTTCTTCCTGCTGCGCCACTCACTTCTCGGGGTGATGAAGTGAAATCCAGACCTGCAATACCTCGGCTTGATATTTCGAATCTAAAGAAACCTCAATAATTTATTTAGGACCATTGTACCTGCACTTTAAATTTTGAACTGTCTCTCCTCCTATTAATCTAATCAGTAGGGAGGCAAGTATGAAGATTAAAGCGGTACTATGCGCGATACTTTTAGCTTGGACAAGCGCTAGCTTTGCAGCCCATCATTATATGCCCCATGGTGGTGGCGGTGGCCACTTTCATGGTGGTGGCGGCGGACACTTTCATGGCGGCGGCGGACACTTTCATGGTGGTGGAGGCCATATCCATATGGGAGGTGGTCACCATTTTGTAGGTGGGTCTCATTGGCATGGAGGTGGTATGCACCATTTTGCTGGTAACCGTCATTGGGTAGGTGGTCATGGATGGCGCGGCCATGGTGGAAGACATTTTCATCACGGGAGATACTATGCTTCGTCATATTATTACCCTTATTACGCTAATTATTACCCATATTATTATCCGTATGACTATTCGTATGACTATTATCCATATTATTACTATCCCTATGATTACGGGTATTATTATAATGATGATGATAACTATTACCTCGGCCTTGATCTCTTTGGGTTGCTATTTGGTTTATCACAACAGTAAAATAGCAACCATGATGGGTAAAGTTAGCCAAAATTAATGTCAACAGAACATCTTAAAGGTTCAGTCGAACGTGTTACTTTTCATAGTGAAGAAAGTGGTTTTTGTGTTTTACGTGTTAAAGTCGAAGGTCGACGTGAACTCGAAACTATCGTTGGAAATGCACCAAGTATTTTACCCGGAGAATTTATAGAATGCAGTGGTCATTGGCTCAATGATAAACAACATGGTTTACAGTTTAAAGCAGAACAACTCAAGACTATCACACCAACCAGTTTGGAAGGGATCCAAAAATATCTTGGATCTGGATTAATCAAAGGGATTGGGCCGGGATATGCAGAGCGATTAATCCGTGCTTTCAAAGAAAAAGTTTTTACCATCATTGAACACACTCCCCAGCGTTTATCTGAAGTCGAAGGCATTGGTACCAAACGCCGCCAACTTATTATCAGTGCGTGGGCCGAGCAACGAATGGTACGCGACATTATGGTTTTTTTGCATTCCTATGGTGTGGGTACCGCGCGTGCAGTTCGGATCTACAAAACCTATGGCGATCAGGCGATCAAAAAAATTACTGAAAATCCCTATATTCTTGCTCAAGAAGTTCATGGTATTGGCTTTAAAACAGCAGATCAATTAGCTCAGCGTATGGGAATTGCAAAAGATTCGATTTTACGCGTCCGTGCGGGCGTTGTTCATTGTTTGCAAGAATACACAACCAATGGCCATTGCGGTATTGAAAAGGAAGCTCTGATCACTCAAGCAATCACGCAACTTGATGTATCCGATTTATTAGTTGCCGCCGCAATAGAAGATCAAATCAAGGCTGAATATATTACACAAATCAGTGTCAACGATACGCCTATTTGTTTCTTAACTTCACTTTATTTGGCTGAAAAAGGGATAGCCGAGCAATGTCAACGTTTACTTCATGGTGTAACAACGGCTTGGGCAAACATAAATTGCCTTAATGCGATCACTTGGGTACAAAATATTACAAAATTGATGCTTTCGCCTTCACAGCAACAAGCCGTCACTTTGGCGATTAAAAGCAAAGTAGTGATTATTACCGGTGGTCCTGGTGTTGGTAAAACAACCATTGTGAATAGTATTCTTCAAATTATTGCCGCTAAAAAAGTGCGCATTTTATTAACTGCACCTACCGGCCGGGCCGCTAAAAGGTTATCGGAAACCACCGGGCTTGAAGCAAAAACCATTCATCGCTTATTAGAGTTTGACCCCAAAAGCTATCAATTTAAGCGTAATCAGAATTCGCCCTTACCGGTAGATTTGTTAATTGTCGATGAAACTTCCATGGTGGATGTACCATTGATGAATCAATTACTGCGTGCCATTCCGGATCATGCTGCATTAATTTTAGTAGGCGACGTTGATCAGCTTCCTTCCGTTGGGCCAGGAATGGTGCTTAAAGATATGATCGATTCGAATGTCATTCCGACAGTAACATTAACCGAAATATTTCGCCAGGCTGCCACGTCTAAAATCATTACCAATGCACATCGTATTCATGAAGGGAAAATTCCTATTGGCGGGAATAAAGAGGATTTGTCATTATCGGATTTTTATATTATTCCGTGTGAAGATGTTGAAAAAATCAAAGAACTTGTTATTTCTTTAGTTGCCAAACGGATCCCAGCTAAATTTAAATTTAATCCTATTAACGATATCCAAGTGTTAACACCAACCCGAAGAGGGGGGTTGGGAACAACTTCATTAAATATTGAATTACAAAAGTATTTAAATCCTCAGCATGAGGTGATCAATAAGTATGGTAATATTTATGGTATTGGCGACAAAGTGATCCAAATTATCAATAATTATGATAAAGAAGTATTTAACGGTGATATTGGCACTATTGCTAAACTGGATTTTGAAGAGAATTTACTTTGGATTAATTTTGATGATCGATTAGTTGAATATGATTTTTCTGATCTCGATGAAATTAATTTAGCCTATGCTACCACCATTCATAAGAGTCAAGGATCAGAATACCCGGTGGTGGTGATCCCTTTAGCGTTGCAACATTACACGCTACTTGAACGAAATTTGCTTTATACCGGTGTGACACGTGGTAAAAAACTGGTCATTCTTGTTGGACAAATGAAGGCCATTGCCATGGCGACTAAACGATTACAAGCTCATAAAAGAGTCACCTATCTTAATAAGTTATTAAACCAGCAACCTTGATTTACATTTCAGATCTCACTATAGTTTGATTATTGTACATCTATCATGTTGGGGAAGAGCAAGATCCGAAAATCCCTCTTGTTCGCTACGCTCACCTCTCCCTTTTTCAAAGGGAGAGTTATGTGGGCTTCGCCCACAAGGGTCGCGTAGCGACATAATGTCTCCCTTGAGTGGGCTTCGCCCACAAGGGTCGCGTAGCGACATAATG
>JBIOEB010000070.1:0-12260 GCA_044445585.1 Candidatus Berkiellales bacterium | reverse complement strand
TACTTTTATGCTTTGTTGCCTGCGCTCTCTCACCCCAGTCGTGTACCAAAGCGTACACTCCTGGGGCTTCGTTCGCTTGGCGCCTCGCCTAAAAGCAAAGTGGTTTGAGTATACTCTTCACGGGCGGCACAGAGGCCGCCCCTACAGCGCCCCAGACGGGACGACACAGAGGTCGTCCCCTACAAGCAAAGTGGTTTGAGTATATACCGCTCGCACTTGTTTAACATTCACTTGTAGGGGACGGCCTCTGTGCCGTCCCGAGAAATGTATATAGCGCTAAACCCACGAAGGATCGATGATGAATTATTCAATTTTATACGCTAAATTATTTGGATTCTATTGCGTGATAGTTCCATTGGCTATGTTGATTAATGTAAAAGAGATAAAGCCTTATGTTTTGGAAATGCTCACTCAAAAAACATTTATTATATTAACGGGCTTGATAAGCTTATTTATTGGCTTGGTCATTATTTTTACCCATTCACTATGGCATGGTTGGCCAATCATCATTACGTTAATTGGCTATTTTGCTATTTTAAAAGGAATTGTTCGATTATTTTTTACCGAAATGTTTGCTAAATATGGAGTAAACTTTGTTAAAACGCCTGTATACTATTCTGTTGCTATCTTGACATTAGTACTAGGTATTATTTTATTGTATTTAGGATTTAAATGAAACTGTATTTGGTCCGCCATGGCGATGCCCTAGCCGAGGCAATTGATCCTTCAAGACCCCTGAGCGAAAAAGGTAAAATAGAAATTCAAAGTGTTGCTCGTTCTATTGCGCCTTTTAATATAAAGGTGAAATATTTATTTCATAGCGGCAAGTTGCGGGCAGCCCAAACCGCTCAAATATTATCGACGGTGATATCAACACAAGAGCCGATCCAGGAAAGAAAAGGTTTAGATCCTTTAGATCCTGTTTCTGCTTTTGTTGAAGAGCTTCAATTTTACCAAGATGATATTATGCTTGTCGGGCACTTGCCCTTTATGGGGTTGCTTGTTTCTTCCTTAATAGTTAATGATGAAAATAGTCCACTTGTTGCTTTTTCGACGGGTTGTATAGTGTGTTTGGAGCGGGAAAATAATAATGATAATAAAAGGTGGATCATCAATTGGATGATTAGGCCGTAAGTCATAAAGCTAAAACACGCTCCGCACCGTTTATCGGCTTATTTTTACCACCCAACCATTCGTCCTTTTCTTTCGTCGACTAATACCTTAAATTCCCAATCCATGATTTTTACATTTTTGTGAAGGAGAAATTTATGCCCTCATCTCAATTTTTTAAAGAAATAGCACCCGCTAAAGTTGGGCGATATAATCATGATAATGATAAATTTATGAAAGATCCGACTAAGGAGTATCAAACACCATCAGCTCCTTCTACTTGGAACCCCCGGCAGCACCCTCCACATGCTCGGCATGCATCCATCAATACACCCGTTGCTCCGCAGGTGATAATTATTCAACGTGAACCTGATCCTTGGACATTTTATTGGATGATGCGGGCTTTTGATTTCAATCGGCCAACTATCAACGTGTCGATTGACTCAAAGGATTATAATAAAGATAAAAAAAATGATAAAGAAGCAAAGAAAAAGGAAAATGAACAAGCGGGTATAATTGCTGCAGTCATGTTTTTTGCCGTCGTTTTGGCAGCAGCAGTTGCAGGAGTGGCTTATAACATTAGAATTTTTATTAGAATTGTCGATAATTTATCTGGCGCTCGAAAAGTTGCCTCGCAATTTTTTAAAAGTGCTATGGCGAGTATTCTTGCAATATCAGGTATATTTTCTGGAATAGAATTAGGTGCTTATTATGGCCCAGCATTATTTGGTACTGCAGCTGCAGGCTCATTGGTGGCAAGCTTATTGTTGGGAATAGTAGGTGCTGCGATTGGATTTGTAGCAGCGAAATATCTAATAAAACTTTTCAATCTGGTATATACCTCTGGCGCAACCAGCCAAACTGATCCTTATTCGCTTCGACCTTCAGTTGAAAGAGCGCTTGCCTATAAATTAGTTACCCCCACCGTTTATCTAAGGAGTCGCCCTAATTTGATGTTGGGCTACATTGTTAACAAAATTGAAATTGCGAAACAAAATAAAGCTTCTCAACAATGGATTGACACTTTAGAAGGTTTTCGTAAAGCATTAAAGGCCGGGGATTTATCTAACCCTGAAATAATGAAGTATTTTGATAGAGAATTGGTTCGCGTACGCTATGATTGGAATAACAAAATGTCTGGGTTGAAAGATCCTCGCATTGCCGATCATGAATCGAAAAATGCAATAGATTATGATTATAAAGCCCTAGCGATTATTACCTCGAATGAAGGTCTGATTGATCAGGATTTTCAGTGGCGAGCCAGCTATTTTCAACGGCCACCCAGTGCTTATCCCGATCTGCGCGAATTTTCCAAACAGCCGGCGTCAAGCACATCACCTGTTCCAAGTTACGACGTTTCGCATGCGCAAGGTGCTGCTCCTGTGCCCACCTATGCTCCAAGCTTTGCTGCGACGAAAACACAAGCTGTTGCGGCTGCTCCTGCTTCTGCGCCAAGTGTTGACGCTACAGATCCTCAAAGCTCTCCAATTCCTTCTGCCCCTCCTTTAGATGTACCTGTTCCGATGCTTAAAGCACAAGCATGATATTGCGAATGTAATGTCTGTTAAATTCAGGATTTTTGTCATCCCTGCGAAAGCAGGGATCCATTTGCCTTATAGGTGTCTAGGCATAAAACTCCTATGGATCCCGGATATTTTGCTTCGCAAAATTCCGGGAAGACACATTTTATATTTCGAGGGGATATAGTAGCTTGCAATGACGGTGATTTTTGTGAGGAGAGCTCACCATTTATATTGATTAGGCTATGTGTATTGTTTAGGCCGTATATATCAAGTATTCTTCCGCCTTCATAAAATAAAATTTCTCAGCATAGGCATGTTAACTAAATAAAGACATATTAATTTTTGTTAAGGGATTCACATGTGACAATGAACTCGGTAAAGTATGTCACCAAGTGAATTTCATTCACAAACGATATACCACTCAAACTTGTGGTTATTAATTGTTAGTTAAGGGAGTAAATAACGTGACCAGGAAATGGGATCTTTCAATTCAAAAATCCATTCTCACAAAATTTAGTTCAAGCCTGGTAATGTGTTGCTTAGCCAGCAAGGCCTTTGCATCTGGTTTTGCTTTACAAGAACAAAGCGTCACTTTATTAGGTACGGCATACAGCGGAACGGCTGCTTTAGCGGAAGATGCCAGTACCGGTTATTATAATCCTGCCGGATTAACCCGAATTATTGATAGCCAAATTGTGCTCAGCGCAATTTTAATTCAGGGCGATTTTAAATTAACGGCTGATTCCGCCACCAATAGCTTTCGTTTTCCCATGGGAGGAGGCACTGCGCGACCTGGTAAAGTTTCCCTTGTCCCAACCTTTCATTTGGCTAAACGAATCGACGATCGGTGGGTTTTGGGCTTTAACGTCACTACGCCATTTGGTCTTGCTACTCGGTATAAAGAAGATAGCATTGCGCGTTATTTAGCAACCAACTCTGATATTGCGACGATTGACCTTAGCCCGAGTATTGCTTACCAAATTCTGCCTAGTTTTTCTTTGGGGTTTGGGGTGGATGCGCAATATGCTGATGCCACGCTTTCTGCAGATTTTAGTGGTTTTGATAATCAAATCATCCACGATGGTTATCAAAGAAATCATGCTAGCGGTTGGGGTTATGGTTTACATTTTGGCGCATTGTGGGAACCTTTAGAAACCACGCGGGTTGGATTAGCGTATCGTTCATTAGTGAATTTGCATGTTGAAGGAAATAGCGAAAATCAAACTCAACTCGGTTATGTACCGGTTCGTGTTCATACCGATATCACTGTTCCAGAATCGGCCACCTTGAGTCTATACCAAGAACTTAATCGTTGCTTGGCACTTACCGGCGATATCGCTTGGACTAACTGGAGTCGGTTTCATACTCTGCGTTTAAGATATAATCGCATCATTAACATCACCAATCCTTTTAATGGTGCACCGGCGATTGCTCCTGATATAGATACTTTTGAACATTTTAAAGATACTCGGCGATTTGCACTAGGTTTAATTTATACCATGGATGATACTTGGCGTTTTAGAGGCGGAGTTGCCTATGATCAATCACCAGTACGAAATGAATTTCGCACCTTGCGTTTACCCGATTCCGATCGTTACTGGCTCGCAGTAGGTGGAGCCTACGCTGTAAATGACAGCTTTAATATTGACTTCGGTTATGCACATTTGTTCTTTAAAGATTCTTCCATTCATGAGCATGCTCCCTTCATTGCACAAACACAAACGCCAGTGACAGCAGCAACTCTGGATGGAAAATTCAAAAGCTCTGCAAATTTAGTGGGTATTCAAATCCGTTATGATTTCGTATAATCGCTAAGTTAGCAATAAGCTTAATAAAAAAGGGGATATGGTTAATTTTATACTCAAACCAATTTGCTTTTAGGCGAGGCTGGCCCGACTCCGTTCCCTCCGTGAATGCGTGAGGAGGCAAGGGGCGCGGCAACAAAGCAAAAAAGCATGTAGAGGACGGCACACTGTGGCCGTACCGGGAAGAGTAGAACCATAGTAGTTTTGGGTGGGGATAAATAATAACCAATATTTATCCCAAGAAAATGGAATAAGAATGTTATGCCACGGAAAACAGATAAACGTATAAGACTCATTGAAGCCGCAAAGGTGCTTATTCACCAACAAGGCTTTAATTTAACAACCTTAGCAGACATTGCCCAAGAAGCTGACGTACCTTTGGGAAATGTCTATTATTATTTTAAAACCAAAGAAGCTATTGGCATTGCTGTGATTGAAAAAAGAGCAGCTGAGTGGGCAGAGCGATTAGCATCTTGGTCTGAAATGCCAGATCCGCTGGTGCGTTTGATGGCTTTAGTTAAATATGGCCTTGAAGGTATCGAAGTCACTGCTCGGTTTGGTTGCCCCATTGGTGGTCTTTGCCAAGAGTTAGGGAAACAAGGCGGCCCGCTTTCGGATCTTGCTGCAAAATTATTGCACGATATTTTGCAATGGTCACAAGAGCAATTTCGAGCCTTAGGGCAAGATAATAGAGCACCTGGTTTAGCTTTAAATCTTGTTTGCAGCCTCCAAGGAAATTATCTACTGACCCATACTTTTAAAGATCCCAAATTGGCGCAACGTCAAAGTGAGGAAATTAAAGCATGGTTAGAAGGAATTGCAAACCGAAAGGTCCAAATGCCAGTTACTGCCAACACGCAGTCGACTGTCATGGAAGAAGAGCTTGTTGATTAATAAATCACATATACTCAAACAGGTTTTGTAGGGGACGGCCTCTGTGCCGTCCCGCACTTCGTGCCTCAATATGAAAACTCATGGCAAATATCCTATATTGATCTAAAAAAAATATTCATTTTTCGAGGATAATTAAAAAATGGTAATGGTACCCAAACATCTTGGCCCAATTATTTTCGATCTAGAAGGATTAACCTTAAGCCCAGAAGAAAAAGAAATACTCATGCATCCTTTAATTGGGGGCGTGATTTTTTTTAGCCGAAATTTTGAAAATCCACAACAGCTCATGGAGTGTGTTCAAGCAATTTCGCAACTTCGCCCGGACCTATTATTGAGTGTTGATCAAGAGGGTGGCAGAGTACAACGTTTTATGAATGGGATGACAAGACTCCCAAAATTAAGAATGCTAGGTGATCTATTTGATTCCGGCCGTTTTTCATTACCCGAAATAATCCGATTAAGTGAGCAATTCGGGCAATTGATGGCCTTAGAAGTCAGATCACTTGGGATAGATCTGAGTTTCGCACCCGTTTTAGATCTTGATCTTGGTAAGAGCGAAGTGATTGGTGATCGCGCTTTTCATAAAGATCCCACTATCGTATCCACACTTGCAACAGCCTATATCACTGGAATGGCTCAAGCGGGGATGCAAGCAGTGGGTAAGCATTTTCCGGGTCATGGTTCAGTTTCTTTAGATTCTCATTTAGCACTCCCGAGTGATGAGCGACGTTTTGCTGAAATCACAGCAGATTTAACGCCTTTTGTGCGACTTATCGAAAAGCAAATTCCAGGATTGATGCCAGCACATATTGTTTATCCGCAAATTGATCCTTTACCCGTTGGTTTTTCACCGTATTGGTTGCAAACAGTGCTGCGCCAAAAATTAGGTTTCCGCGGTGCTATCGTTAGTGATGATTTATCGATGAAAGGTGCAAGCGGGATGGGTGATGATATCGAACGCGTGAAACAGGCGCTTAAAGCAGGCTGCGATTTTGTGCTGATGTGTAATAACCGCAAAGGAGTTATTGCTGCGTTAGATGCAGGTATGATGGATAATAAAGAAAGTCACCCACGGCGACAGCACTTATTAGCCAAAGGGGTGGTTCCGTCTTGGGAAGATCTTATTAAGACGGCAGCATGGAACGAAGCAAGAGCGGCGTTGGACAATTTTAGCGAACCCTCTTGAAGAGATCGTTCACGAGATCGTTCAAGACGCATAGGCTTTAACATCATAAATATGGATGAGGATAGAAATCTGACATGCAAAAGTTAATTGCTCCAGCACAAATTAATGCTATTTATGCTCGCGCAAAATGTCTTCATACTTCGTCAACCATTGATCGCGCACTCAATGAGATGGCCTCTGCCATTCATGAAGATTTACAAGAGGAAAATCCCCTTGTGCTGTGCGTATTAATTGGTGGTGTTGTGTTAACCGGAAAATTACTTACTTTAATCGATTTTCCCTTACAAGTGGATTACATTCACGCCAGTCGTTATGGTGAAAAAACAGTGGGCAGCAAACTCGAATGGATTGTAAAGCCACGCGCGTCCCTAAAAGGTAGAACAATTTTAGTCATCGATGATATTTTAGACGGCGGGATCACATTAGCGGGCATCGTCAATTATTGTCAGGTTGAGGGCGCAAGTGTTGTGAAAACCGCTGTGTTGGTGGAAAAGCAAGTACCACGAGCAGCCGAGGCTATTCAACGTGCAGATTATACTGGTGTCACTGTCGAAAATCGTTATGTGTTTGGATATGGCATGGATTACAAAGGATATTTACGAAATGCTCCGGGCATTTTTGCTGTCGCCAAGGAAGATGAATAATAATAAAAGGTTGTAGGGGACGGCCTCTGTGTCTAAAATCCCTCTGCGCTACGCGCGGTCTCCCTTTTTCAAAGGGAGACGTTATGTCGCTTCGCGACTCTTTAGAACGTAGGGTGTGCAAAGCAAAGCGTGCACACCATCTTTTGGAGGCGAAAGGGCGTCGGCAACAACGCATAAATGTAAACTGGGAAGAGTATAATTAGGTCGTCTTCGGAACCACCGTCACTAAACGTAGCATCTCAGGATTAATTTTAAGCTTTGCTTTATCAATCACCGGTAAATTGGTCATAATGGCTAAACGGTTGTTGGCAATATAAAAATTCATATCCCCACCATTTTCAGAAAAATGATCCATATCACCAAACGTTAGCACGGGTAAATCTTGCAAAGTATTAATGATTTGCTTGCTCTTATCTTCTTCCGTTTTTGCCACAAATAATATTTGGCAGTGCCCTTTTGCATCTTTGGCATCGAGCAGTTTGCTGATCACTAATACGCGCTCATTGACGACTTTACCATTTATCGAATTAATACCTTCGAAATAAGGAACTTGACCGATCACACAAATATTAATTGAACCAACTTGGAGTGATTCTGAAGGCCATTCAATATATTGAGCAACGTAGCGCAAAAATGCAGCTTTAAGGTGGTATTCGCGAGATACGGCAGAATATTCACTGGGCGCGGTTGCCGCTTGATTAGAAGCTGCGGGTTGGCTTTGCCCCTGGGTGAGAGCAGGACAAGCAATGGTACAAATGATGACACAGGTTCTAACACAGCGATTTAAGAAGCGGTTTAAGAATAGATCGAGCATGTTGAAATATTTTTTCATTTTGCACACCAATATTAAGTTTCAGAGGATTTAGCTTTAATGGGTAACATAACTGTGAATTCAGTAAAAACGCCTTCTTCAGAAACCACTCGCAAGTCACCTTTATGCTGTTTAACTACTGTATCATAGCAGATCGATAATCCAAGGCCAGTATTTCCTTTACCGGTTGGTTTGGTGGTAAAAAAGGGTTCATATATTTTATCCATTATATTTTTTGGGATCCCGGTGCCATTGTCTCTTACCTTGATGACTGCATTTTGATCCTGTTTATTAATGGTTATTTTAAGTGTAGGTTCATAATTTGCTTCATTACGCAGTTGCCTTTCTTTAAGGGCATAAAGTGCATTATCGATAAGATACATAAAAACTCTCGCAAGAGTCTGTGGTGCTGCGATAATTTTTTCAAGGTTAGGATCAAAATCTTTTTCGAGTTTAATATCTAACTTGCCAGTCGTAGCGCGAAAATTTTCAAGCGCAATTTGGATATTATCATCCATGAGCTTTTCAATATCGACCATTTCCTTTTGCAAGCCGGCTTCTTGTGAATGCAAGAGCATGGTTTTAACAATATTATCTGCTCGGACACCATGTTCTTTAATTTTACTACAATTTATTTTTAAATCGTTGATGATATCTTCAATACTGCTTAACGTTTCTGCGCCAAGTTTTTCTTTACTTGCTTCGAGTTCTTCTTTTAATTCTCCTGCAAGTTCAACCGAGATATCAGAAAAATTGTTAATAAAATTTAACGGGTTTTTAATTTCATGTGCAATACCGGTTGTTAGCATCCCCACCGAGGCCATTTTTTCTTGCATGATTAATTGATCTTGCGCATCTTTGAGATCCCCTAACGCTTGGTTAAGATCTTGATTTTTAATCGTCAATTCTTTGGTTCGTTGTGCGACGCGTTGCTCTAATTGGCGATTAATGTTGGCAAGTTCGTGTTGTGCTTTCACCCGTTGACCCACTTCGATATTCAAAGCAGTGACAGTACCTCGTAATCGAGAAAATGCCCAACGTAAAATCACTAATAAGGCGAAAACCAATATATATAAAATAATTCGGTAAGCATAGGCTCCTGCCAGATAATGTCGGAAAGCAGCATTATAGGATTCATTTAAAGCATTTAGCCTATCGACGATGGGAACTTCAAAGAGCTCTTTATCCACCACACCGAGTTGTGGTTGTAACTCTAAAATTTTATCAGCATAATCGAGAATATATTTAATTTTTGGAAACAATTGTTCAATTTGAGGGGCCCGGCGGATTTCTTGCACTAAATTAAGTAGTTCAGCACGACGCTCTTCCGTGCGTAAATTAATATAAACAAGTATACCCCGAAACAAGTCACGTATTTTATCTAACATTTGAAACTGAAATTCTTGCTCTAATTGTTGATGAAGATCTTGCTTAAGGGCATTTTCTACGAGCTGAGCATTAGCTTGAGCTTCAATTAACTGCGCGCTAAGAAATGAAAATTGATTAATAGCATTAATTAAAATAGGGTTAATGCGTTTAAAATCACCGGTTAATTTTTCTTTATTTTTGATGGCTGCTTCCAGTTTTTTTAATCTTTCGTTAATCTCTGGATCAGGATGATTTTCCATTGTCGTTTTAAAATAATTTAATTCGCTATCGATGTTATCTAGTGCAGAATCAATGGGATTATAGTATTTTAAACTTCCTACTCGAGATAATACAATCGCTTCATTTAACTCGGCATCGAATCGCTGAAGTTTATTGATGCTTTCTTCATAACCAGCATATTTAAACGGACGAAGCTCGGTTGTATAATAAATAGCCACGATGATCACAAAAATGACACCAATCGTAATTCGTGTTAATGCGACTCTACTTTTCTCTTCCATGGCTTATTTGCCATCCTGTGCAATACGCGGGATGGTTCCAGTGAGCGATTCTAAAAACTTTACAATATAAGGGATTTCATAAACCGGGATGGGTTGCCCGACCTCATATTCACCCATTACTTTGATAACATCTTCTAGTGTTTTAGCCGATCCATCATGCAAGTAGGGTGCAGTTAATGCGATATTTCTTAAAGTAGGCACTTTAAACTCATATTTATTTTCGGGGTTGCCTGTCACGTTAAAATACCCCAAATCGGCTTTGGTGATATGCCCTTTGTTTGCATAGTAATTTTTATATATTCCTAAAGGTAAAATTAAGTTTCCACCCATGTTGGGTCCTTGATGGCAAGTGATGCATCCATATTGCTTAAAAAGCTGATACCCTTTTTGCGCATCGCTGCTTAACGCTGATTTATTCCCACCCAAATAAAGATCAAAAGGGGAACGTGGCGTGACTAAAATTGCCAAAAAGGTCGTAAGAGCGTCTTTGATATTGTCGGCAGTGACACCATCGGAATAGGTTTGTTTAAAGTTATCGAGTGTGTTGACATTTTGCTGTACTCTTCGAACAATTTCAGGCCATTGGTTAGCAAAAATGGTTTCATTGGCAACGTGATCATCAATCACTTGTTCAAGTGTTTTAGCACGCCCATCCCAAAACTGTCTAAAATTTAAGATAGCATTCAATACAGTTGGCGTATTGAGATCGCCCTCTTTTTGATCGATGCCAATATACCTCGGTAAATTATCGCAACCGCCTTTATTTAAGGAATGACAAGTGGCGCAAGAAATAAAATTGTTTTTTGAGAACAAGGGATCGGAATAGAGTTTTTTACCAAGATCTATTTTTTTGGGATCAGGGTTGGGGGGATAGGAGATCGGTTGGATGGCATCATAGGTTGCTGTCGATCCGAGTGAGGGAAATGCCAGTACGCAAATGAGGAGTAAAACCTTAAATTTCCATTGTTGCAACGTACCCTCTCCTTGGCCAACCGGGCTATCTTGACTCTTTAATAATAGATGATGCCTAGGGTTTTGCTGATCATCTATTGCTTGACCTAGCTGCATTCCTTTCTTCATTCAGAGTATTTAATGCCTTTTTAGGCCATTTCTACCCGATTTAGCTTCGAGTAGTACCAACGTCCAATACTCAATTCACCGGTTATTGAATATGTTATTTAACTAAGAGGATCTTTTTTAGATCATTGTGATGTAGATACTCCGAATAAAAATAAACCGGTGATTTATGGCAAAAGAAATAAACAATGACCAAGAACCAATCAGTAATCGAAGTGGGGTTGATGAAGTTGCGTTAGTGAGCGATTCTTCACCATCACCTAAGGAACCCTTGCCAGCGGACAACACAGCCGTAGCACCCGCTGAGCATGTCAATGCGCAAGAGGATCAAATGATTCTTGCCGTAGCCGAAAAACCACCAGAAAATTCTTCCGATCAAGATCTGAATATAGAAAATTTAGATTTTACCTTCGCTAGTATTTTCTTCCCAGTAGAAAATGCGCTTTTACCTCACGAAGGATTAGTGACAGCATTTGAGGATGCCTTCTTTAAATATTTAACTTTAGACTCTGGAGAATATAATCAAATTATCCAATTTTTAGCGTCAGAAAATCCTATTCTTTCAGAGCCTGATTTTTTGAAATTGTCCTTTGAAGAACTTTTTAAAGTGCCCGTCACGGAAGGGAGTGGCGAGGTAACGACAGTGTCGTTAGCGGCTGAGCGATCTGAAGTGGATTCTATCGGGGTTCCTCTTAATATTGGAGAAGGTGAGAATGCTCCTGAGATTGTTTCTGTTGCTTCAGAAGAACGAACGTTGACGGTGTTGTCCTCAAATTTTCCTCCTCCAGAAACAACCACGATAACGAATTTAGTACCACCACCGCCACCTCCTCCTCAAGACATTGATCTCGCTCCGATAGGCAAACCAGATTTTGGTACGGTGATGGATGAAGAAGAACCTTTGAGCGTGAGTGCGGCAAACGGATTGCTGAAAAATGATATTCCGTTTGATCCCGACGATAAATTAACGGTCGCAACGGTGAATGGCAATGCAATGAATGTAGGGCATCAGATCAGTTTGCCATCCGGCGCTTTATTAACGGTTAAAGCTGATGGAAGTTATACGTACGATCCGAATGGGCATTATGAAATAGGTGGAACGGATACATTTTTTTATCAAGCCAGTGGCAATAATGGCGCGCCGTTGAGTGCGCCGGTGTTGGTGACGATTACGATTACGGGCGATGGAGCGCCGACGGCGGTCAATGACAGTGGTACGGTGCCGGATGAAGATAAAGCGTTAACGGTGAGTGCAGCGGGTGGATTGTTATCGAATGATAAAACCTTTGATCAAGTTAATGGGGATACGAATGATGATACC
>JBIOEB010000069.1:0-12417 GCA_044445585.1 Candidatus Berkiellales bacterium | reverse complement strand
CCTTGGTTGAAGAACCTATCTTTACTAGGGTGGTGATAGAACATGAACAAAAAATTAATGACAGAGATATATTTATTTTAAATGAAAATTACAAAATAAATCATAGGTTCTTTATGAACAGAGAAGAATTACTCCTAAAAAGTTTGATTAAAAGTTTTTCTAAAGAAGAAGTTGTTCAAAGTGTTAAAAAGATGCAAAGGATTGGTTATCTCACTTCCGCATGGCAATTTACAGTAAAAGGCTTGAGTTATGTCAGAGATCTTCACATGAATAATATTCTTCGTTTTATTCAAATTCACTACATGCAACGCCATAAACAGCCTTCTAAAGCATTAATTTCCAAAGAGCTTAGTATTAATAGTGTGGCTGTTGACAATTATTTGTATCATCTTAAATCTCAGGGCTGGGATATTGCAACTGGTCAATTTAACGATTCAAGCAGAATGGTAAAGCCAAAATAAATACTATAAAAGAATAAGTGTATAATCACAGGGTTTATCTTTTGGGAACTTTATTTGTGTTATTTTTGTCTTTCTTAGTGAAAGACAGCATGATATCGGGCTATGAAACATATTAAAGTTCTCTTTGGTTCTGTTCGACCCATTACCCCTCGTTATTTTAAACCCACGGGGTCTCCTAAGAAAATTTGGAAAAAAATTATCAAGGATGTTAATCAACAATCCAACAAAGTAAAAAATATGACTCTTGCAATCAGGATGCGTTTAACAAAGGATTTAGTGACGCTTTTGCATTGGTTTATTGAATTTGTAGAGATGGGGAATGAAAAGGGAATTGATATTTATTTAAAGATTTCCTTTCCTCAAGATCTTGAAGAGGGATTAATCTTAGAAAAGGTCAATGATATTGTTACTCAATTTACCGACTGTATCCTAGAACTTGAAGAAAAAATTAAAGAATTCCGCGCGCTTTATCCTGCCAATGAATTATTAATTACCGCCCTTGAATATACTGAACACGCCAAAGAAAATTTACCTGAAATTTTATCAAAAATGGAAGATCCTTTGGCATGTCTAAAGGAAGCTGAAGCTATTTTTTGTGAGGATTATAGCAAGGCAGCGATGTATTATGGCCGAGCTATGTGGGAAGAGGGTGAAGAAGAAATCGAAGAAGAGGATGAAGAAGCCGAGGATGAAGAGGATGAAGACGAAGCAGAAGATGATGAGGTAAAGGATGAAGAAGAGGAAGAAATAGAAGAGGAAGAAGAAAGTGAAGCGGAAGAGGAAAAAACAGATGAGGAAATTGCCGAAGTTGAGGTTGCAGAAATAATCGAAGAAGTTGCAGAAAAGGACGAAAAAAAAGAGGGTGAAGAGGGAGAAAAGGACGAAGATGAGGACGGAAGTGAGGACGAAGACGAGGGCGAAGACAAGGACGAAGACGAGGATGAAGACGAAGACGAAGACGAGGATAAAGATGAGGTCGAAGACGAGGACGAAGACGAGGACGAAGACGAGGACGAAGATGAGGATGAGGACGAAGATGAGGACGAAGACAAGGATGAAGGCGAGGATGAAGACAAGGATGAGGATGAAAGTGATAACGAAGACGAGGATGAAGACAAGGACGAAGAAAGTGAATTAGAAGGAGAGGCAGTAGAGCCTGAAACAGAAAACGAAGTAGCAGAAGCACCCGAAGCAGAAAACGAATTTGAAAATCAGGAGGAAAACAAAGAGGAAAGCAAAGAGGAAAGCAAAGAGGAAAACAAAGAAGAGAGCGAAGAAGAGAATAAAGCAGAAGGCGAAGAAGACGAACAAGCAAGAGAAACACAAGAAGAAAATGCTGAAGAACAATACAATGCTGATGAAGGATTAAACAAACATGAAAATGAGGATCAAAAAGAGACGTTTAATGACCGTAAAGAACATAAAGGATCAGAAGCCAAACATGAAAAAGTAGCTGAATCAAATCAGTCGAAAAATCAAGATACACGCCATGAGTTAATTTTTGAACCTCTCAAGAAGTCTAATCAAGGAAAAACTCCAGATCAGAAAGAAACAGAGACGGCAAATGAGGAAGAACCTAAAGACAAAATGTCGTAATTTTAACCGCTAACATACATACTTTCATTACCATTCGTCATGAAAAAATGATCTTTTATTAGATTTTGCTTAACAACTTTAAAAAATTTGTTATACTGGCTCTCCACCATTAAACAAAGAAAAGGAGTAGATAAAATGTTTGTTATTACCGGCCGAAAAAGAGATCGCGTCGATCGTTGATGAGTCCAAGCCTTACTGGCACCTTACCACAACCAAGTTGTGGTCGACTTAGGTACCGGTGACGGTTCGTTCGTTTTGCATCGTGCCCGAGCACATCTAGAGTCATTCTTTATTGGTATCGACAGTAACGCGGATAACCTTCGTGAGTCTTCACATAAAGCAGCAAAATCTACCAAAAAGGGTGGTTTGCCCAACGCTTTATTTGTTCACGCGAACGTTGAAGCATTGCCTGATGAACTTTCTGGTGTGGCCTCTGAGGTAACCATTAACCTTCCCTGGGGTTCATTGCTAAAAGCCGTGGCATTGCCCGATCCACTTGTGTTGAAAGAAATTGCCAAATTGTGTCAGCCAAAAGCAATTTTGCGCATCGTATTTGGTTATGAACTTTCAAACGAGCAGAAAATCATTGAGCAATTAGGATTGCCAACGTTGGATGATCATTACTTGAATACCACTTTAACCCAAGGGTACTTGGAAGCAGGTTTTGCTATTACCTGGCAAAAATTAAACCAAGAAGCCTTAAAAAACTACCCAACTACTTGGGCGAAAAAGTTGGCTTACGGTAAGGAGCGTTTGGTGATTGAGATTAAGGGTGTGTGACTGACGACACAGAGGTGGTCCCCCTCTACAGGAAAGTGGTTGTAGGGGCGGACCTCTGTGTCCGCCCTTTTCCTGGGACGACACAGAGGCGGTCGCCTACAAGCAAAGTGGATTGAGTAATTGCGGAATTTCAATCAATTTCGGCGGATGCTGAATGATCTCAAAAAAGCGCATAAAAGAGCTAATATCCATACTCACAGTAAGATCATTTTGTAAAGGATGAAAATTAACCATTTCAAATTTGGTAAAATCTTGATCCAATAAAAAAGTCACTTCATGAGTTGTATCATGCATCAGTGCAAAAGGGGTCACTGAACCAGGGGTTAATTTTAATTTTTCATCTAATTCTTCTGCGTTTGCAAAAGATAATCCCCCTTTGCCATAGGATTTAGACAAGGTTTTTAAGTCAACTCGTTTATGTTCAAGCGCACTGACAAGAAAAAAGGATTTTTTCTTGTCTTTCAAAAAGAGGTTTTTACTGTGTGCACCTTGTATTTGGTGGCTTATTTTTTTGGCGTCTTCCACCGTAAATAGAGGCTCATGTTCATGGAGTTGATAAGGCAATTGATTTTTTTGCAATAAATCTAAAAAAGGGGTTTTTTTACTCATAGGCGTTAGTTTTTCTAATAACTATTCAATTAATAATTTAATGATAATATCAAAATATTTAATATGATAACAGTAATTAAGCTTTAGGAGAATCATCACGCCGCTTTGGCTTTGTAGATGTTTCTACTTCTGAATCTGAAGTTGAATCTGTACTTAAAGTTGATGAATCGGAACTTAAAGTTGAAGCTGGATCTGAAATTGGAGCTGAAGTTAAATCTGAAGCTGCTGTTAAAGTTGCTGCGGTCGTATGTGCGTGTCTCGTTGCTTTTCTTTTTCCATGAAAATGTTTAACAAAAGCTCCTCCTGGTACCATCTTTGCCGTGGCACTTAACGCACCCGCTGCAGCTAAGGTGGCTACTCCCTTACCAATATGACAAGCACGCGCAAAGTGTGTTGAATTTGAATCTTCAACAACAGCAGCACTATGAACAGTAGCCTGGCTGAGCTGTTTTAATGCCTTCGCATAATAGCTAGAAGTTTTTGGTGAAAAATCTGGATCTGCTAAGCTTGCACCATAATGGCGAGCTGCCGTATAGACAGTTGTGGGGTTGATTACACTATGATTAAAGTCTCCGAGCTCAAAAATAGCTTGTCTGTCGTGTGCATCCTCTGCGCCTGCTGCTAAAATAGCAGTAGAGGTCACAGAGCAATTATTGTCAAGAATGTTAAATCTGTTCCCGGTTGTGTCTATTGCGCTCATTGCATCAATCATCCTTTCAGGATCCAAACCAGGTGTTGTGTCGGTTCGAAGTGGAAGTGAAACACTCACATCAGGGGGATAGCCTACTGAAACGAAGCGCTTTAAAAGCGGGTCCATTTTTAGTTTGCTTAAGGTCGCAACAATGTTACTTTTTGGTTGATGTAGTAGCGCGTTGATGTCTTTGATAACAGGACTTGTTTCGGGATTTAACCCTTCGCCAACTTGTTTTAAAAGTGTGGGCAAATCTTCTTTAAGAAGTTTTTTATCCCCATAGAAGCTTTTTAAAATTCTATTTTTTGCTATCTCAATATTTATCTCTCTCAAAAGTGTTTTACTGGTTTCTTCGTCATTTTCGGCAAGAGCGGTGGTTAACTTATCAAGGAGACTTTTTAAGTTTTGATACGATTGAAAATCGGCGAGTAATGGAAAAAGCCTGGTAAAATCACCTTTAGTAGTAATTGCCATAGTTTTCTTATTGGCGAAATATAATCTACTCTCTAAGTCCACCTTGAAAGTTTCAAGCTTTGCCAAGTCCATGTCTTGAGGAAAATTGGGGTCGTCGAAAGCATCTTTAAAGTACTCTAAGGCTGCGTGATAGCGAGGGATCTTAAAAGTTTTTTTGATAAATTGTATTAATTTAGTGATCTCTGCTGAATTTTCGGGAGTTAAATCGACTTTTGAAATGGCTTGATAGAGTAGACGTGATAACTCCATCCTTTCATAAACTTTTTTTTCATCATCACTCAGCGTATATTGGGCCCGTTCTTGAGGGCTTAAGAAAGCGACACTGGTTTGTAAACACTCACACAGGGCAAAAGTATCTTCATTCATCACTTTTTTAAGTTTAAGCTCTGTTTTCTCAAGAAGGGTTTGGCAGCTCATATCTTCTGTTAATTCTTCGTCAGAAAGATAAAGTTTCACCAAGTATTTTTCAGTAGGCGCTAAAGTGCGCAGCGTTTTAGAGGAGCCTTTGCTCACCCTGAGCGATAATTTTTCTTGTAAAAGGTTAAGGGATTGAACATCATCTGCGGTATTCATTTTATGTTGATAAGCTTGTAGAAATTCAATTTCTGGTAGGGTGGCGCCAACCATATGGGTAACCCTTTCAGGATATAAAGTCATCATTCTATTAGTAAAAGAACTTGCAATTCCATGTGTCACTCTTCTTTTCTTTGGCTGTAAATATTCTTCCATTTCTGGTGAATAAGTAAATCCACCCCATAATCTTGCATTGTTACAATCTTGGGTAAATGTTTGGAGTCGATGTCCCTTTTGTGGATCTGAGTACCAGCTAAAGTATATTTCAATAACCTCTTCTTGATAGCTTGGATTATCGTAATCAAGGGTTCCGTCTTTTTTGATAGAAGGTGTAACATATTTTTTTTGTTGCCAAGGAATGTGTTTGGGATCTTCTTCTGTAATATATTCTTTGCCAAGCTTTTTTTGAATCAGAGCAAAATTCTCAGGTGTGTTCGGTATGGTTAATAAAACGCCAGCGTGACCAACCATCCCACCTTTTACAATTTTCTTGGCGTAGTACGGTAACCCCGTCTCTTTGGCCCTTGGGTCTGTTCCCCAAGAATAGACACTTACCCCAACGCGGCTCGGTGGACGTTGATATTCAATTTGTTGTTTATCATGGCCTAAACTCATAGCCACTACTCCCTTTTCATCTTATAAAACTAAGACATAAAAGTGAGTTGAAAAGTTCATGGGAAAAATATGTGTATAGAAACTGATTATATTTAATGGTAATATTTGCCCTTAAAATGAACCCCCTAACTTTAAGGAGAAAACAGAATGCCAGGAAACATCTGTGTCGTGTTATCAGCAGAAGGAGATGCCTTGTATGTTTGTATGAGTAAAGAAGACGAGGATGGGGATGAAAATTTCGAAAGAATTACCACTTGGGAGCAAGCGCATGAAAAATTTCCAGACAATTTAATTGTTACAGAATATCCTAATTTGTTACGCCTTCTATTATCTGCTACAGGCCCTGAGGACTACAGTCGGTCTTTAGTTGCGATGCAATCAAAATTACAGGAGCTTAAGAAAGCTATCAATGATGCTCGTGCAGAAAAAGTTCGTTATGAACAAGCAATAAGAAAATTAGAAGATTTTAGTCAATCATTTTATTTTTATCATGAAAGCACGGATGTTTATCCTGGGCATCGAATGATTACCCTATCCCTTTCTGAGTTTAACGATGCTACTTTGGTGAATATGAAAGTGCACAGCGAAGGTTTGGAAGATCTTATTCATTTTATTCAAGAGTTTCAATTACAGATATTTTCTCCGGGAAGAAAGAGTTTTCTTAAAGGATACGAGTACACCGAGAAATCGTATTTGGGCACAGGTTGGGTTATAGATAAATTGAAAAACAAAGATAATCCACAGTTTGAAGATGGCAAACAGCGAGCAGCGAAAGATCATTATAGAACTAAAACTAAACAATAAGATCCCATGCCTAATCAATTAGTTGAGTTTTAATAATAATTTTCGACGTTAAAGTTCGATGAACGGGGCAATGATTGGCAATGGTTAGTAACTTATCCCGCTGTTCTTGAGTTAATGCACCTTGTAATTGAATTTGCCTTTCGATGTGATCGATTTTGGCGTCGCTGTTTTCACAATTGACACAGTCGGTTGCATATTTTTTTTCGTGTTTTAATTTTACAATGACATTTTCAAGCGGAATTTTTTTGAGATCGGCGTACATTTTGATGGTCATTGAAGTACAAGCACCCAAGGAAGCCAACAGTAAATCATAGGGGGAAGGCCCCAAATCATTGCCGCCATCTGCAGTGGGTTCATCAGCCATAAAAAGATGTTTGCCCATCTGAATTTCTTGCGCGAATTTTCCTTTTTTGGTGCTTTTAACCACGGTAAATGGTGAATTTTCTGCTGATTGAATATCCATTATTAGCTCCCTAGCATGTCATCATATAATAGTAAGTATAATTTTAAAAAATGAAATAAGGTATCTATCGATGAGTGATCTAATTCCTAAATGCCAGTTGTCGGACTCCAAAGATTCACCACCTTGTTCTTTAAAGCCTATTCATCAAATGCTGAAAACACGAGATGCGCAATTGGGAAATAATTTAACCATTCGGCGCGCCTTACCACATCGTGATCGACGAATGATTGGAGCTTGGTGTTTTCTTGATCATTTTGGCCCATTGAATTTAAAGCAAAGCCAAGGGTTAAATATTGGACCGCATCCACATATCGGATTGCAAACTTTAACTTGGTTAGTGGAAGGTAAAATTTTGCATCGCGATAGTTTAGGATCCGAGCAAGTGATCACGCCTGGCCAAGTCAATTTAATGACCGCAGGCAAAGGGATCTCGCATTCAGAAGAATCTTTAGTGGATCATTTAGAAACTTTGCATGGTGTGCAATTATGGATTGCATTGCCTGATCAAGAAAGACATATCGATCCAATATTTTCACATTATCCTTATTTGCCTGTTCTTCAACTTAACGGTTTAGTGGTGACGCTATTTGCAGGTGAACTTTTAGGAGAACGCGCGTCGACGAAAACCTATACTCCTTTGGTTGGCTTGGATGTGCATACCATGAAGGAAACAGAAGGATCTATTCCTTTAAATCCGTTGTTTGAATACGGGGTATTACTGATCAGTGAAAGAGCTGAAGTAGAAGGAGAAGATTTAACAATAGATTCGTTGTTGTATTTGGGTTGCGGTCGCACCGAGCTTAAAATTCGTGCTCCCAAAAATGCGCATTTAATCATCGTAGGTGGAAAACCTTTTGACGAAGAAATATTAATCTGGTGGAATTTTGTGGCGCGCTCCAAAGCAGAAATGGAACAGGCCACAACCGCTTGGCAAACTTCAGATTACTTTGGCGAAGTGAAAGGATATCAAGGCGACAGATTAGTTGCGCCTACTATTCCGTGGAGTAGCAAATAAAGTTATTTAATATTAATCCTTACCACCACAATTAAAATTAAAGATACAAACAGACAACCTAAGGAAATTAAAAAAAGAAATTTGGCAAAGAAAGGTATGGCGATAGCAATGCTGTTAAAAGCTAAGAAACCCAACCCCATGGCAATGACCATGAATAAAATTGCCCATAATAGTAGCATATTGCACTCCTTTGAAAATTTCCTAATAGTAATTAATTATACTCAAACCACTTTGCATAAAATCTTGTAGGGCAAAAGGATCTGTCGCGAAGCGACATTCGTCTCCCTTTGAAAAAGGGAGACCGCGCGTAGCGCAGAGGGATTTTGCTGTGCCGTCCCACATATATCATATAACCATAACCCTGCTATAACCGCAAACTTTTTGCACGAATTTCTTCTAGATCTAGCTCATCCGACAACCGCCAGAAGATCTCGTCGTGAATTTCTCCTATTTTCCTTAAGCGAATGAGGGTTTCACGCTCTGCTTTAATGGCTAATAATGTCAGCCTTTTTAATGAAAAATAGTCATCTGTTAGCATCGAATAAGGGGTCTCACTAATATGCGTTGAAATAATTCTTTGTTTGCGTTCAAATTGTTTAATAAATTCGTTAAAGACGGGATCTGAAATATTCTCTGCCTTGGCGATAGCCGAAATAACTTTAATGACTTCTTCAATGATCCGCAAGCGCGCAGTGGCTTCTTCTTTTAAAATATCTCGGGTTTCGGCTAATTTAAACACTTTTATTAAATAGGGTAGGGAAATCGTTGGCAGTAGCAGTGTGGTCCCAATCACACAATAGGTGATAAAAATTAATAGACCTAGGTGAGGGTTGGACATTTCAGTGCTGTTAAAAGGGATCGCTAATACTGCAGCTAGGGAGACTATCCCCCGCATACCTGCCCACCCGATAATGAAAAGCATACCCGTAGACGGCATAGGATCTTTTTTAGCAATACTTGGAAAAAGTTTGCGTGGTATGTAAGCAGAGGGATAGATCCAAATCAATCTTATTAAAATGACCACGAGACTAATCACAGTCCCATAGATAATTAAATCGGTGAGTGAATAAGCCTCTATATTTTTTAGAACAACGGGGATTTGAAAGCCAATCAAGGTAAATGCAAAACCATTGATAATAAAAAGCATGGTGCTCCAGGTGGCATTGGCATTAAGCTTGGTATCGGAAGAGGCAAGCTCTGGAAAGCGAATGCCAAAATATAAACCAGCGGTGACAGTTGATATCACCCCCGAAAAGCCAAGATGCTCTGCAATTAAATACGCTGCAAAAGCCGTCATAAAGGTAAAGGTTGTTTCAGCATGCGTGTTGTTAATTTGTCTAAATACAAATGCTGCCGCTACAGCGATGCATAATCCTGCAACCACTCCCCCAAGGGTTAAGATAAAAAAACTCTCTACTGCGTGTGGAAAGGAAAAAGTCCCATATAAAATCGCTGCTAAACTAAATCGATAGATCATTAACGCCGTGGCATCATTGACTAAACTTTCCCCTTCTAACACCACAATAATGCGTTTGGGTGCGCCGAGTTTTCGAATAATTGAAGTTGCAGCGGAGGCATCCGTAGGTGACACAATGGCACCCAGTAAAAATGCTTCTGCCCAAGTAAAATCGGGTAAAAGAAATTTTGCAACCACTGCTACTAACACGGCAGTAAAAATCACAAGCCCTAGCGCTAACTGCACTATGGGCCTTAAATTAAATTTTAAATCTTTGATCGATGAAAAATAGGCGGCAGCAAATAATATCGGCGGTAAGAAAATATCAAAGACAATATTCGGATCCAGTTTAATACTGGGGAGCTTGGGGGTGAGGCTAATTAAGCAACTGCCTAAGAATAAAAAAATTTCTAAAGGAATGCGTAAGCGCGTCGCAATCGGGACTGAAATAATGGCAATAAAGAGAATAAAAAGAGAAGCTTCAATGATATTCATTAGGCATAACCTTAAAGCGTTATAAAATGATTTTACATGCTAAAATCCCTCTGCGCTACGCGCGGTCTCCCTTTTTCAAAGGGAGACATTCTGTCGCTTCGCGACACTTCTTTAATGTGGGCGTAGCCCACAAATACTCTCCCTTTGAAAAAGGGAGAGGTGAGCGTAGCGAGCAAGAGGGATTTTAGAGGCAAAGAGCTAGTCAACAATTACAACGGGCAATCATAATGCTGTTCATGCTCAAATGGAAGCCGGATAACACATTGAGGAGGGACGTAGTTGGCTAATGTAAGAAGAAAAGGCGAAGGACTTGCAGCACCCGCAGGGGATTGATCAGCTAAAAAATCTGACGCACGATCTACCAAAACATCATCAATCGATAATGCAGTGGGTTTAACATTAAAAAACATCATTTCTGTTTTATCAGTCGATGCCCAATGAAATTCTTTAATTCCAAAGCCTTCAATATTTGGCATATCGCGACTATAGCCTAGTGTCACAATATTTCCATTATCGCGCACTCCTAACACCAATGCCGTATGGCCATGCCCACCTATAGCATTTAGATGATCCGATGAATCAAAATCGCGATAAGCCATCACTTGTCCGGGATGAATGTCGGTAAAAGGATCAGCTACCTTCACGGGGGTGAGCACGTTCATCGTTTTCACATAATCACTGGTTAACCAATTTGGCTCGATGTAGCCTCTTTGTGTTTCAGGAAGGCTCATGCGGTACGTATATAATTGATCGATGGTAGAAAAAGAAACATCGGCTTGAACCAGTTTTGCAATCCAAGAAGAACAATCTTCGGGGCCAAAGGGTTTTTCTCCTAAATAGCGGTTTTCGTCTCGTTGGCCGCCAAAAGCATAACCACTATGAACAAAGGTGAAACCTTGCGGCGTGATGGGATCAGAAAAATAAAAACTAAAATCGCTGGTAAAATTCGCTGCAATTTCGTTGGGTAGAATAAAATCTGGGATCGGAGTCATATGGGCGATGGCGGAGTGATCTAACCAAAATGATTCAGTTGGGAAAGGTTGCACATCTTGGATTTTGCTGTTTTCGCCTAACAAGCTTAAATTGATTTCTAATAAGGCCGCATTTAAGTACGTGGATTTACTATTGCCGTCGATGCTTTTTGTGTCGCCTAAAATCACTGGCGCAAAAGGGTTGTGACTAAAATCTTTAGGAAGCTCGCCCTGCAATAAATCGGTAAAAATAGTTTCATCGGCTAGCAGTTTTTTAGATTCCGATAAAATATTGTGCATTTTGTTCGTAGCTAAAGACCAAGTAAAGCCGTCTTCACCCGCATTGGGTAATTTAGCTACGGCAGAATTAAATTTTTCTACCAAGTGAATATCGCGATCAATGCGATCTAAAGTTTTGGCTTGAAAAGTCATCACATTGGGATCATTGCGTTGAAGCGACCAGAGCAAGACATTTTGATCTAATAACGCTTGTTGCTCGATTTTAATTTGTTGATGATACTGCTGCTCTTGCCATAATGCTTGACGAACCAGCGGAGACACTTGCTGGGCATTCATTAAAATAGTGTTGAGCTCGGGATCGCTAGTTTGAAAAGTATAAGAAACGCCATAATAAGCGTGCTGAGGGAGCGTGATACTATCAGCGGGTAAATTTGTAACAGATTGCATCATTGACTCCCTCAGTGAGGTAAAAAAAGTTTATTTTATTGCCATAAATGTTAACCCTGCTGCGGTTACGCCGCCGCCAACAAAGCCAACGAGCGGTGCTAAAGGCGCGCTCAAATAATATCCTGCGACCAAACCAGCAATACCGCAAGCAAAACTGCCGCATGGCCCTGCCAAAAAGAAACAGCCAATAGCGCCTCCAGCACCTGATAGGGGCGTGCCAAAAAAAGTAAAAACAGGTCCAATGGCATTGGCAAAGGCTCCTGTTATTATTCCTCCCACAACTCCTGCTGCAGCCATCATGCCCATTTGTGGGCCAGTTGGAAAAGTGAAATTGATGCCCCCTGATACTTCTGAACATTCACAAAAAGATAAAGTACGCATTGTCTTGCCTCCAATTTTGATCATGAGTTTTTAGAAACGAAAACCAATTGAAATACTAGGCTGAGAGTACATCATTGGGTAAGCATAAACCGGTCGATAATAGCCTACCGGAAATGCAACCCCGGGATAGCGCGGATAATAATATCGTTGACGGTAGTGCCGATGATGATGTCGCCTGGGTTGGGGAGATCTATGATAATTTCGGACATGATAATGTCGAACGTAATTTTCGGTAACATAATTTTTGGTAACATATTGCCGATGGTGATGATGGTGGTGGTGATGGTGGTGGTGTCTTGGGCCGGCGAGACAGGTTGTGACACAAACCATTAACACACTTAATAAT
>JBIOEB010000068.1:0-12525 GCA_044445585.1 Candidatus Berkiellales bacterium | reverse complement strand
CTATTTTGGTAGTGGCCGATGGCAAATATTTATGGACCTATGATATCGACTTATCCCAAGTCACAAAACAAGATCTCAAAAAAAGCTTTCGTAATTCTCCTGCTGCGCTGTTGGCAGGCTCGGTATCGCGTTTAACAAAGGACTTTACCGTCACTTATGCTAAAGATAAACAATGCGATAAAGGCGTTGATCGCTGCTTTTTACTCGAGCCCAAACAAAAAAATGCGACTTTTGCTGATATTCTTATTGGATTTGCTCAAGATCAACTGATTGAAATTCGCATGCACGATCCACTCGGGCAAGATATTTATACTAAATTTTCTGCCGTGAAAATGAATCATCGGGTAAACAGCCAATTGTTTGCGTTTTTCCCTCCTCGTGGCGTCGATGTGATCCAACCTGGAGATAACTAATGTGGAGTGGTGAGTGACAGCCCCACTAGCAGCACGGCTTCGGCCCACCCATTTATCAGAATTTGTGGGGCAGTCGCATCTCGTCGGAAACAATAGCCCTTTACGTTTAAGCATTGAGCAGGGAAAATTGCATTCGATGTTGTTGTGGGGGCCGCCGGGTACGGGAAAGACCACCCTTGCTCATTTAATTGCGACTTATTGCCATGCTGATTTTGTGGCGATGTCGGCGGTGCTAGCGGGGGTCAAAGATATTCGTGATGCGATCCAACACGCGGCAATTTTAAAAAAAGAGCAACAAAAATCCACTATTTTGTTTATCGATGAAATCCATCGCTTTAATAAAAATCAACAAGATGCTTTATTGCCCGCCGTAGAAGATGGCACCGTTTATTTTATTGGTGCAACCACCGAAAATCCTTCGTTCGAAGTAAATAATGCGTTGCTATCGCGTTGTCGTATTTATGTTTTAAAACCCTTAACGCAAACTGAATTAACCGCAATTTTACAACGCGCTTGTGAAAATAAAAGCAAAGGGTTAGGGCAACAGCCACTGTATTTTCAAGATCCCGATATCGAAAAAATAATTTTATCTGCCGATGGCGATGCGAGGCGATTGTTAAATATTCTAGAAATTATCAGCGACCGAGTGGCTCCACTGAAACTGACCACTCCCATTCCTTCGGAGTTGATCGATCAAATCTTGCAACAAGATTATCGTCAATTTGATAAGCAAGGAGATATTTTTTATCAACAGATCTCAGCCTTGCATAAGGCCGTGCGAGGGACTTCCCCCGATGCCGCTTTATATTGGTTGTGTCGGATGCTAGATGGTGGCTGCGATCCGCTTTATATTGCCAGGCGAGTGGTACGCATGGCCTGTGAAGATATCGGAAATGCCGATCCCCGTGCGTTGCCGTTAGCCTTGGCTGCTTGGGAAGCGGTGGAAAGGCTAGGGCGACCCGAAGGCGATTTAAGTTTAGCGCAAGTGGTGTTGTATCTTGCCTCCGCACCGAAGAGTAATAAAGCCTACACGGCTTTTAATGCAGCGATGAAAGATGTCTCTGAGATGCCTTCCTATGCTGTTCCGCTACATTTATGCAATGCGCCTACGCGCTTGTTGAAACAGCTGGGATATGGTAAAGATTATCGTTATGATCCAGATGAACCTAACGGCTTTGCCAAAGGGCAAACGTATTTTCCGGATGAAATCGGTGAAAAAAGGTATTATTTTCCGGGTAATCATGGGTTAGAAATTAAAATTGCTGAAAAATTGAAGGTATTAAGAGAAGACAAGTAAGGCAAAAGGAATATCATGTTCGACACCAATTTACTTCGCAACAATCCAGAAGCAGTCATCGCTAATTTGGCTAAACGCGGTTACGAAGTGGATCTTTCCACTTGGCAAAACCTGGAACAAGAGCGCAAAAACTGGCAAGTGAAAATGCAACAACTGCAAAATAAGCGCAATACTTTATCAAAGGCCATTGGCCAGGCAAAAGGGAAGGGTGAAGATACCACTTCGCTGCTTGCCGAAGTGGAAACCATTACTTCACAATTAGAAGAAGCTGAAAAAGCTTGCGATGACGCATTAGCGAAGGTAAATTATTTTCTTTCGTATATGCCGAATTTACTCCACGACAGTGTTCCCACCGGCCGCGATGAAAATGAGAATGTCGAAATCAGGCGCTGGGGTGAACCAACACCATTTTCATTTACGCCAAAAGATCATGTCGATCTCACCGAGAAGTCTGGTTCAATCGATTTTGAGCTTTCTGCCAAAATATCGGGCGCGCGTTTTGTCGTGTTACGCGGCGAAATAGCGAAATTACATCGTGCTTTAGCGCAATTTATGTTAACCGTTCACACCGAAGAACATGGTTATCAAGAAAATTATGTCCCGTATCTGGTTGAAGCCTCTGCGCTATATGGCGTTGGCCAATTGCCAAAATTTGCTGATGCGTTATTTCACCTCAAAGGAGAAAAAGCCTTATCGCTGATCCCAACCGCAGAAGTTTCGTTATCGAATTTAGTCCGTGAAACCATTTTACCTGCGAGTGTGTTGCCGCTTAAATTGGTCAGCCATACGCCGTGTTTTAGAAGTGAAGCTGGATCTTATGGTAAAGATACACGCGGCATGTTTCGTCAACATCAGTTTGATAAAGTCGAAATAGTGCAAATTGTAACGCCCGAAACTTCGTATCAAGCGTTAGAAGAATTAACGCATCACGCCGAAGTCATTTTGCAGCGCTTAAAATTGCCTTATCGTGTGGTGGCTTTGTGCAGTGGCGATATTGGCCAAGCCGCTGCGAAAACGTATGATTTAGAAGTGTGGTTGCCAAGCCAGCAAAAATATCGCGAAATTTCGTCTTGCTCAAATACTGAAGATTATCAAGCGAGAAGAATGCAAGCCCGTTATCGCCCAAGCCCAACCGCAAAGCCCGAATTAGTGCACACGTTGAATGGATCAGGATTAGCAGTGGGAAGAACGCTGATCGCGGTACTCGAAAATTACCAAGATAAGGATGGGAATGTTAAGGTGCCTGAAGCGCTTTATCCGTTTATGGGCAGTACACGGATCATCAAATTATCGACTTAATCATTCTTGAACGAAGATCTGGATGCCGCGCATAAAGCGCGGCAAGTAGGCATGACACGCCACCTCCCCTACTTACCGCGCTTTATGCGCGGTAAGTAGGGGTGTGGCACGTAGGCTATTAGAAGGAAAATCTTATGGGTTGTGAACTGAATTAGTCTTTTTCACCACCAAAGAAAGAAAGGATCTGTAAGAGTGAAATAAACAAGTTGTAAAGCGCTACGAAAATAGTAACGGTAGCTAAAATATAATTTCGTTGTCCACCCTGAATAATTTGGCTAGTTTCAAACAAAATAATTGCAGAGCTAAACAAAATAAAACCAGCAGAAATTGCTAAGGATAAAATAGGCATGGGAAAGAAAATAGAAGCTAGCACAGCCATGATCAACACGATGGATCCGGCAAGTAAAAATCCTGCTAAGTAGCTAAAATCTTTGCGGGTAGTCAAAGCATAAGCAGAAAGCGCAAAGAAAATAATACCGGTTCCGCCTAATGCAGTCAGAACCAATTGTTGACCATTCACAAAGGAATGAATATACATATTAAGCAAAGGGCCTAAGGTGTAACCCATAAAACCAGTGAGGGCAAACACACCGAAAATTCCCAATATACTATTTCGAGTGGCTTGAATGAAAAACAATAAACCAAAATAGGCTAACAATGTGATCAAACCCAACGGGCGTGCATTGGTCGCCATTGCAACGCCTGCCATTGCAGCGCTAAACAATAACGAAGAGCCTAATAATATGTAAGTATTCTTAATTACAGAATTTGTTTCTAAGATCGAATCGACTCGTGTCCGACTCACAACAGGATATTCATTAGCCATAAATTTAGCTCCTTGAATGTGGTTTCTTCGCTAGAAGTAATTATACCACACACTATATCGTTGAGAATACGATTCTAGTTAAACGCTTTACAAAAGAGTGAGGCCTCACCCCTAATGAAGATCCTTGCTACACGATCATAAATCTATAAAAATCATATGGTTATGTCAAAAAACTGCCTTGTAATACATGTATTACACATTTGCAATAGGGATTTAGCTTGGGTAGACTGCCCATTAGATTGGAGAGGTGGCTGAGCGGTCGAAAGCGGCGGTCTTGAAAACCGTTGAGGGTTAATCCCTCCCAGGGTTCGAATCCCTGCCTCTCCGCCACAGGCGACGTGATACTTAGATTTAGAGGGATATTAGCTTGATTATTACCGTGATGATTGTAGATGATCTTGATTTAATTCGTGCAGGGATCCGCAGCTTGCTCTCAACCGTGAATGGCATAAAAGTGATAGGCGAAGCTTCAACTGGCGAAGATGCTATTAAAATAGCGCGCGAAAAACGGCCTAATGTGGTGTTAATGGATGTGAGAATGCCTGGGATCGGTGGCTTAGAAGCAACTCGCCGTTTATTAAGAGCTGATCCCGATGTCAAAGTGATCGCACTGACGGTTTGTGGTGAAGAGCCTTTTCCTTCTAAATTATTGCAAGCGGGTGCCGCAGGATATTTAACCAAAGGTTCTGATCTCGAAGAAATGGTGCAAGCCATTCAATCGGTGATGCATGGTAAACGTTACATCACACCCGAAGTGGCACAGCAACTTGCTTTAAAGCACCTTTCGGATGAGAAAGCGTCGCCTTTTGATTCACTTTCTGAACGTGAATTGCAAGTGATGTTAATGATCACCAGCGGTCAAAAAGTTCAAGATATTTCAGACAAACTTTGTTTAAGCCCTAAAACAGTCAATAGTTATCGTTATCGACTCTTTGAAAAATTAGGCGTCAATAGCGATGTGGAATTAACCCATCTGGCGATCCGTCATGGCATGTTAGATCCTCAATCGTTAGATGCGGAAAATACTTCTGTTTCTGAATGATCCGTTTTGACTACAAGACTTTTCTCCCAACGCTGCCGTCGCGTCCCGGTGTCTATTGCATGTATGACAAAGCGGGAAAAGTTTTATACATCGGCAAAGCAAAACAGTTAAGAAATCGTTTAGCCAGTTATTTTCGCACGCAAGAAGATCCCCGCGTTGCCCAATTTGTGGCAAAAATTGCCCGCATTGACATTACAGTAACTTATAGCGAAAAAGAAGCACTGTTACTTGAAAATTCGCTGATCAAATCGTTAAAGCCTCGTTATAATGTGCTTTTTCGCGATGATAAATCCTATCCATATTTGTTTTTATCTAAACATCCCTTTCCACGGTTGGTTTATTTTAGGGGCAAGCAAAAAATTCCCGGCAAATATTTTGGACCTTTCCCTAGTGCAGCAGCGGTGCGAGAAACGTTAAATAGTTTGCAAAAATTATTTAAATTGCGTCAATGTGATGATCAATTCTTTAACCATCGTTCAAGGCCATGCCTTCAATATCAAATCCAACGTTGTACTGCGCCGTGTGTAGGTTATGTTACCGAAGAAGCGTATCAAGAGCAGGTGAAAAGTGCTTTTTTATTTTTAGAAGGCAAAGAAACCACCATCATAGATAATTTGGTTAAAAAAATGGAAGTCGCAGCTCGTGATCAGGATTATGAATTGGCCGCCAGTTTGCGCGATGAAATTCAAAGCCTGCGGACAGTCCACGATCAACAAATGGTTTATCGCCATGATGGTAATGTCGATGTGATTGCAGCAGCAGAGTTCAAAGGCCATTTTTGCCTACAATTACTTTATATTCGTCAAGGGCGCATTCTAGATAGCCAGTCGTTTTTTCCAAAGCTTGCAGGGGTGGCAGAAATATCTCAGGTATTAAGAAGCTTTTTGATTCAATTCTACTTAGGCAAAGAAAGCAAATTAGATTTCCCCAGTGAAATTGTGTTAAATGAAACGATTGAAGATCAAGAATTGATCGCCAGTACTTTGTCGCAAACCGCAAATCGAAAAGTGAAAATACTTCGTCCTTTGCGTGGTAACAAGGCAAAATGGTTGGCACTTGCGTTAGACAATGCCACCCAGGCCTTAAATAGAAGAGCTCAGCATATGGGCTCCAGTGAGAAACGATGGCAAGACTTAAAGAAAGCCTTAGGATTAACTCAACAAAACATTCGCATTGAATGTTTTGATATTAGTCATTTACAAAGTGAAGCAACGGTTGCTTCCTGTGTGGTATTTGATCAAACGGGGCCCGTCAAAGAAGAGTATCGTCGCTATCATTTAGATGTTCCACCGAGTGATGATTATGCGGCGATGGAGCAAGTTCTTTCACGCCGCTATATCAAGCGTAAAACTGAAGAGCTACCGCTTCCCGAGATGATTATGGTCGACGGTGGCAAAGGGCAATTGCACCGGGCTAAAAAGGTCATGACTGAATATCAAATTTTGGATGTTTGCTTAGTTGGGATTGCCAAAGGGGCAGGGCGTAAACCCGGGCTTGAAACGCTTTATGTCACCAAGATGCAAAGCGATGAGGAATGGATTGTTAAATTGCCGCCCACTTCACCTGCATTGCATTTATTACAACAGATCCGAGACGAGGCGCATCGCTTTGCGATCACGGGGCAGCGTCAAAAGATCCGTGCTGCACGCAAGCATTCCCCTTTAGAGGCGATCGAAGGGGTGGGGGTGAAACGTCGGCAAGCGTTGATCAATTATTTTGGTGGCCAGCAAGGCTTGTTGGCTGCAAGTTGTGACGCAATCGCACAAGTACCAGGGATCAGCAAAAGTTTAGCAGCAAAAATTTACGCTGTATTACATCCGCATTAAAATCATCTTGCATCCATGTCCTGCACCATGCTAGCCTTTTTGTTGGTGTCGGGCTAGGTGAAACCTTATGCGTGCCAGCATATTCAGCATTCCCAATCTTATTACCTTTGCAAGGATCATTCTGATCCCTTGTTTTGTTATCGCTTTTTATTTACCCACTCGACATGGCGGGATCATTACGGCCAGTATTTTTTGTTTGGCAGGCGCTACCGATTGGCTCGATGGCTTTTTGGCACGAAAATTAAATCAAACCTCGCGTTTTGGTGCATTTTTAGATCCGGTTGCCGACAAACTAATTGTGGCAGTTGCCTTAGTATTGATTGTCGGTGAATACGCTTCCATTTGGATGTCAGTTCCTGCAGCGGTGATTGTCAGTCGTGAAATCACCATATCGGCTTTACGAGAATGGATGGCTGAAATTGGCCAACGTTCAAACGTTGCAGTGAGTTATATCGGGAAATGCAAAACCTTCAGTCAGATAATTGCCATTGTTTTGTTATTATCTCAGCCAGCCGATTGGAGTTTGCCTTGGGTAAAAATTGGCGTTGCTTTGTTGTATATTGCTGCTGCACTTACTTTATGGTCAATGGTAAGTTATTTACGCGCCGCGTGGTCTGCCCTTACCGAGTAAACCTCCCTTGACACTCGTGTTGAAATCTTTAACAATGCAACGTCCATATGTACTCAAAGCACTTTGCTTTACCTAAAGTAAAGTGGGAAGAGTATAGGCGCGGGAATAGCTCAGTGGTAGAGCACAACCTTGCCAAGGTTGGGGTCGCGAGTTCGAGCCTCGTTTCCCGCTCCAGCTTTATGTATACTCAAAAGCACTTTGTTTTTAGGCGTTCCGGCTGGGTGGCAGAGTGGCTATGCAGCGGCCTGCAAAGCCGTGTACGCCGGTTCGATTCCGGCCTCAGCCTCCAACAAATGTTTTATCGTGCTGCCCGGGTGGCGAAATAGGTAGACGCAAGGGACTTAAAATCCCTCGGAGCTTAACCTCCGTGCCAGTTCGAGTCTGGCTCCGGGCACCAAAATCTAGAATTTGCAGTGCGCTGCTTCACCTCAAACTACAAATCGTTGCAATCACTTAACCATTCGCTTTATTCATTCTCACCGTGATTAAGCTAGGATAATCATAGGCTGCACCCGTGCCCATATCTACTGCAGTGCCTACAAGGCCACCAAATATCAGGTTGCCAAAAGCCATGGGTTTTGTTTTGGATTTTACGGTAGTAACACCAGCATAAGGTTTCTTTTTGCAGTTAACGTTTAGATCACCATAATCGCGATCAACCGTTACCGAGCCTGGAGTAGAAGGGACATACCAGGTACCATCTTTATTCGAAAGCTGACAACTTGCTCCATTCACCGGAAGGGTTTGTACCGACAAAGTTTGATTTTGTCCCGTTGTGATCGAGGCACATCCCACTAATTGAACACAAGCGATTAAACATGCAATAAGTCCTATTTTTTTCATAAACTACTCTCTTAAAAATGAATGAACAAAGAAAAACCTAACGCTTTTGTGAGCGTGCAGCACCACTAAATTTGTTAGTTAAACGGCATTCATTGTGTCGATGATCAAGTTGGTTGTCAAGAAAAATGGTATCTAATTAGCACACTTGAGCTAAACAAGATCCCCGGAGAACGTTTTAAAGGCTCCTAACCCCCTCCTAGTGCCTCAAAGGATGCTTATCGTTCATCAACAGTTTCTTCGAAATAGTAAGCATAACAACTTGATCTATTTGTTATTGAGTAAATTTAAGGAGACAATTGCACTATTTGCCAAGCACCAGCAGCATCTTTTCGATATTCAAAGCGATCATGTAAGCGGTGCTCTCGGCCTTGCCAAAATTCAATGAGATGTGGGATCAAAACATATCCTCCCCAAAAAGCAGAGCGGGGGATATCGTCGATATTTTCGTAACGCTTTTTTTGCGCTTGAAATTGCTCGATTAGAGAGTTACGGGGACAACCAATTTAGAATTACCCAGTTTATGTAATACAAAAAGGTTAAAAAATTAAATTATATTGGATGTCCTCATAACAGACGCGGCTACGGTGCCCAAACCTGTTCGTTTAAAGGTTTCTTCAGGCATCTAGATCTGAACAAAAGGAAAACTAATTTTAAACAATTGGATCAACAGCTAAATCCGGCACCAATTTCCTTAAAAATTCTTCACAAGGCAAACAAAGTATATTTTTTACCATCGATCGCTCTTTACCCCGATAAAGCAATATTGCTTTCGCCATGGGATAATCACCGATAAATGCCTCTAACCCTCTGGTGTCAGCAGGTGACAAACGCGCCGTATTTTTAACTTCAATGGCCCAAAAAACTTGCGGTCCATAAACCACAAAATCGACTTCAGTGCCTGTTTGCGTTCTCCAAAATGCAATTTGATGCTGACGATCGGTATAATCATTCCAAGCCATTAAATGTTGTGCTACCAATCCTTCTAATGCGGCGCCATCAATTTCTTCAGGGCGATCTAATGGACCAGTGGGCCTTAATGTCCGAAATACACCTACATCAAAAAAGAAAAATTTAGGATGACTGGTTAATTTTCTTTGTGCACGTTTATTAAAAACCGGGATAGTATATCCTAGTAATAAATCTTCCAATATAGATAAATAGCCTTCTACTGTTTTGCGTTTTACTTCACACTCTCGTGATATATTTGAAATATTTAAAATGGTGGCATGAGAAAAACTCATGATTTCTAAAAATCGTGAAAAATTATCTAAATTTCTCACCAATCCTTCCATTAATACTTCTTCTTTTAGATAAAGACTAATATACGCCTGTAGCGTTTCACGAGGATTATTTGACTGATAAATTAACGGTAACAACCCAAACTGAAGCGCCTCACTGAAATTAAAATGATTATCTTGTTCAAGCTCTGAAGCCATAAATGGGTGCATTGTGCATCTGAGCGCGCGTCCGCCTAATAGATCGACTCCTTCCCGTTTTAATTTTCTGCTGCTAGAACCGGTAAGAATAAATTGTAAAGCTTTTCGAGATTCAATTAAGTGGTGCACCACCGTTAATACCGTCGGCACTTTCTGCACTTCATCAATGACTACCGTTTTTACACCCAACGTATCTTCCACCAATTCTAGTAATCGTTCAGGTCGTGATCGAAAGGTGCGCTCTGTTTCTGGGCGCAGAAAATCAATCCAAAGTGCATTTGGAAAGGTGTGGTGAATAAAAGTCGACTTACCTGTCCCCCTAGGGCCAAATAAAAAGTAAGATTGCTGCGGTGATTTAAAATAGCGTGTAACTAATCCCATTTTTCCTCTTTATAGATTGATTTCGCCATTTTTATTGCAATTATGGCATCTGTACCGCCAATTTTCAATGATAAATGGCGGTTGGAAGTTAAATTTTCAATATTATGGAAAAATAATCTGATTTTATATGCAGTGTGCAGGAGTAAAAACAACATATACGTACTTAAATTACCCTCATTACTCCTACGTGCCGATCCCACGGCTTGACCGCGGGATTGTCCACGGCATCCAGTGTGATCATGAACGAGGCAAAACAGCTAAGTAAATTTTTCAGGAGTTACTAGTTACGGGGACATCCATTTTAGAATTAACCGATTTATGTAATACAAAAAGTTTAAAAAATCATATTAATTGGATGTACTAATAACTTCTCAAAGCTTGGAAGCAAGCGGATTTAATGGTTGTTATTAGACTGCATTAGCCATATACTGCAAAACATTCAATCAAAACTAGGGTAATTCGAGCAGGAGGTAGTAATGAGAGAATTAGCAGATATTGAAACATTGGCTATTAGTGGTGGTAGTAGTGGCCAAATAGCTATGTTTGCTACAGCATTGACCCTTGGGACGTTGGGTTATGTTTACCGCATAAATACAAACCAGGATTATCTCCCTTTCGCGAATCGTTGGGGGCCTCCTGCCCTGGGCCTTAGTCTCATTGTTGGCGGGATTGCAGAGCCAAATCTTTTCTGGAAGACGGTGGGCGTTGGTATTTTTAGTATTGGTTGCCTGAGATTGGCTGCTTTAATGGCTGAGGGTGGGTAAGCCAAACTTCGCTCCGGCTTATACCCCGCGGCTTAAAAATAAATGAGTGAGCAAATCTACGGAGACAATTGCACGATATGCCAAGCACCAGCAGCATCTTTTCGATATTCAAAGCGATCATGTAAGCGGTGCTCTCGGCCTTGCCAAAATTCAATGGTATGTGGGATCAAAACATATCCTCCCCAAAAAGCCGGGCGGGGGATATCGTCGATATTTTCGTAACGCTTTTTTTGCGCTTGAAATTGCTCGATGAGTGTTTCACGATTTGGGATCACTTCACTTTGTTTCGACGCGATTGCAGCAAGGCGAGAATTTTTGCTGCGTGAGGCAAAATAGTTGTCGGATTGAGTGCTATCGAGCAAAACGACATTGCCGGTGATCCTAACTTGCCGTAGTAAAAGTGGCCACCAAAATACCATGGCAGCTTTAGGAATTTGTGTTAAGGCTTGTGCTTTAGGGCTATCATAGTTGGTAAAAAAAACAAAACCATTTTCATCAAACGATTTTAATAACAGCATTCTGGCGGTGACATCATAATTGGCATTCACTGTTGCTAAAGTCATCGCGCTGGGTTCAAGTTCACCTTTATTTTTTGCTTGAGTGAACCAAAGGCCAAATTGATCGAATGGATTTTTTAATAGATCGCTTTTTGTTAAAGATTGTTCGACTGCTTTCATTAAGTTAATTCTTCAGTAACCAAAGGGGATCTACTTCAAATTTATCGGCAATTTCCTTTAATAATTTTTTATTAGGGACTTGCTCACCCATCAGAAAACGTTGGCTTTCTTCGAACGTTAAGCCAAACATTTGTGAAAAGTATTTAATGCGCTCTGATTTTTCTTTTGGAATTTGGTTAAAATCGAGCAACGCATGAATATTAGATAATATATGTGTATGGACCGGCATGGTTTAACAAAGAAACCTCGAATTATTAAGAATAATTAATTGTGATTATATCTTTATTTCGAGACGAGTAAACACTTCGCATCGAGTTATCTTGTTAAGGTATAAAGCTGAAGTGTTTGATAATTATCCCCACTTTCTTGAGGTAGCCTTCTTAATAAAGCTGCTTGCTGGATCATAACGGTACACGCTCGAAATTGATCTTCAATCATGCTGAGCAATTGCTGCTTATGAAAGGCATTGACGTCTCTCAGATTTCTGATCCTGCCAATTGTAACGTGAGGATCGTAGCGTTTTCGAGTATCAAATTGGTATTTTTGCTGGGTATTTTCTATTAATTTTTGTTGCATTTGTTGATGAATTTTGTAAAAAACATGATAAGGTTCCATCCGCAACACGATGGCAGAACCATATAAGCGAATGCTTCCCACATTTGCCATAAAAGAAGCATTGTGAGAAGCGGTGGATAAACCCACAGCAATCGTGCGAATATCTTTTTCTTCAACACTTCCAATAAATCCTAAAGTGACATGCAGATCATTGGTGGGTGTCCATTGAACTCGGATCAACGGCGAGCGTTTTGCTTCACACGCATGAATTTTTTGTGTGATAATCACGCGATTATCGTGGCTTATCAAGGCCGCTAAAAAAACATTTGATTCCATGACGGTGAAACCTAGGTTGATCTTAATAAGTTAATTTAGCTAATCAATATCATATTTTGAGGGAAGAATATACTCTAACCACTTTGCTTTTAGGCATTTTTGGTCCTCTTCTTCGTTAGCCTACTTGCCGCGGGGGTTTAGCCGGCACCACAACACCATAAAAGTTTTGCGCCGGCAAACCGCGCCCAATATTGAGAAT
>JBIOEB010000067.1:0-12536 GCA_044445585.1 Candidatus Berkiellales bacterium | reverse complement strand
GCACAGAGGCCGTCCCCTACAACAAAATGGATTGTGATACCCATTACACTTCAAGATGCGTGTTATTTTGGGCGATGGGGGATTCCAAAGGGGGAGAATCGCGATTCTCCCCCTTTGGTGCAAGCGCGGATTCATTCCGCGCGCAGCATACAAACAAGGAGCGTAGCGAATGAAAAAAGCACCTTATGGCACCTGGAAATCCCCCATCACGGCAGAGCAAGTTGCCTCTGCCATTATTGCTTTTCAAGATGTGGTCGTGGATGGCGAGGATATTTACTGGTCTGAAATGCGGCCATATGAAAAAGGTCGCTATGCCATTGTTAAACAGCAAAGCGATGGCAGTGCTATCGATGTACTCCCGCCCGAATTTAATGCCAGAACGCGCGTGCATGAATATGGTGGTGCTGCGTTTACGGTCGAAAAGGGCATTATTTATTTTACCAATTATGCTGATCAACGACTTTATCAAATTAAACCTGGGCAAGTGCCATCCCCATTGACTGAACCTGGGATCCGTTTTGCCGAATATCATGTCACCGCATTGGGGATCATTGCGATTGCTGAATCGCACCAACCAGCAGGTGAACCCGAAAATTTTATCGCTTGCATCAACCCACAAACCGGTTCCATCAAAAAACTCTGTTCAGGGCAGGATTTTTATTCTTCCCTCGCACTTAACGCCAATAAAACCAAAATAGCTTGGATCAGTTGGGATCACCCCAATATGCCTTGGGATAACACGGCTTTATGGGTGGCAGATTTAACCGATCAAAGCGTCGTTAACGCCCAGCGCATTGATGAAAAGTTTACACAACAATCCTTTTTTCAACCACAATGGGGGCCAAATGACGAGCTCATCGTGGTGAGTGATAAATCCAATTGGTGGAATTTATATCGTGTTAAAGGGCAAAGTTTAGAAATTTTATTTACCGTTGAAAGTGAATTGGGCACACCGTTATGGACGCTTGGCCAATCAACATGGGGCTTTTATCAAGGCGGCATAGTATGTAGCTTTTCTGATAAACCAGCAGAAAGTAAACAATTACGATTTGTTAAAAATGGTCAAATCACAACCATTCCTTTGCCGTATACTCATTTTTCACAAATACGAACGACGGCGAATCAAATTATCTGTATTGCAGGAGCGGCGGATTGGCCAACTGCAGTGATCTCCGTGCAAAATAACAACGAGTTTAAAGTGTTAAGAGAAAATTGTCAGTTGTCAGTCGCATCAGAAAATATTAGTAAAGCAGAACATCTAACGTTTCCTAGCAAAAATGGGCGTGAAGCGCATGCTTATTTTTATCTGCCGTGCAATCCCGAATATCAAGAAACATCAGGGTTGCCGCCATTAATAGTTAAAAGCCATGGTGGCCCAACGGCGCAAGCAACGAATATTTTAAATTTAGAAATTCAATATTGGACCAGTCGTGGTTATGCCGTGGCCGATGTCAATTACGGTGGTAGCACGGGCTATGGTCGAGAATATCGCGAACGTTTGCTGGGTAATTGGGGTATTGTGGACGTACAAGATTGCGAAGCTTTAGCGCAGCACTTGGTAAAAACCCACCAAGTGGCGCCAAATAAACTTGCGATCGTGGGAGGCAGCGCCGGCGGTTATACGACTCTTGCAGCATTAACTTTTACCCAAACGTTTCACGTGGGTGCAAGTTACTATGGCGTGAGTGATTGCGGTGCGCTGGCAGAAGATACCCACAAATTTGAATCAAACTATTTAGAGCGTTTAATTGGGCCATATCCGCAAGCAAAAGCAACCTATGAAGCGCGATCGCCACTTTATCATGTGGATCAATTAAATTCCCCAGTCATTTTCTTTCAAGGTTTAGAAGATAAAATTGTTCCGCCGGATCAAGCCGAAAAAATGTATCAAGCACTAAAAGCAAAAGGGATCCCCACCGAATTATTTTTATTTGAAGGGGAACAGCATGGCTTTAGAAATGCGCAAAATCGCCAAACGGTTTTAGTAGAGCAACAAAAATTCTTTAACAAAGTGCTTAAGCTAGAAGAGCCTTTTACGCAAAGCAGTGCAGCGCCAGAAATTTTGGCGGTAAAATCAGTTTCCAAAACGCAAATTTTTCACGTTGAACAAATTAGTTTGCGTTTTAGTAATGGCGTGGTTCGTGAGTTTGAACGCCTTAAAGTGTGGGATCCGGGTGTGGTGATGATCGTGGCGATGTTAGATCCAGAGACGGTGATATTAACTAAAGAATATGCTGCTGGCGTCAACGATTATATTATTTCTTTGCCTAAAGGCCGAGTCGAGCATGATGAAGATATCTTTACGGCTGCCAATCGTGAACTACAAGAAGAAGTAGGCTACGCGGCCAAAAAATTTACTTATTTGTCGCAATTGACTACCTCACCCAATTACAGTGCAACTATCACGCATATTATTTTGGCTGAAGACTTAACGCCTTCAATACTTCCTGCCGATGAACCCGAGCCAATTGGCGTCGTGCCGTGGCCGTTAGCCGATATTGCCACTTTATTGCAGCGCTCGGATTTTCATGAAGCTCGAGCCATTGCTGCTCTATACTTAGCAAAACAACACCTCGAAAAATAAAAGGATAACGACGATGCAATTAGCCGAATGGGCCGATTATGCTTATTTGCTTGCGCAGCAAGCAGGGGAAGCGATTTTAAGTTTATATGATGCTGATCCCGTTTGGTCGGTACAATATAAGGAAGATAAGTCACCTGTTACGGTTGCCGATCAGGTGTCTCATGACATTCTTTATCACGGGTTGGCGAATTTTATTTTAGATGATCATAAGCCTGCCCCTGTACTCTCGGAAGAAGGCAAATTATTTCCCTTTAGTGATCGTCAGAGTTGGACCAAATATTGGTGTGTTGATCCTTTGGATGGCACGAAGGATTTTATTGCGCGAAATAACGAGTTTACGGTCAATATTGCTTTAATTAATGATCATGAACCCATCATAGGCATTGTTTATGTTCCCACGCAAAAATGTGGTTATTTAGCGTGGCGTGGGGGTGGTGCTTACCGTTGTGATGAGTTTGGTAATAAAAAGAGGATCAACACGCAGGTTCCTTCGGCACGACCCTTACGTGTGTTGGCAAGTCGTCATCATGGTTTAGATGCGCTTGAGCCGCGCTTAGCCGCCTTGGGTGAAATTACTTTAATGCGTCAGGGAAGTGCGCTTAAATTTTGCACCTTGGCACAAGGAGATGCCGATGTGTTTTTAAGGCTTAGCCCAAGTTCGGAATGGGATAATGCCGCAGGACAATGTTTATTAGAAGAGGCAGGCGGCGGCGTTTTTTCGTGGGATGGAGAAATGCTTACTTATAATCGCAGCGGTACGTTAGAGCAACAGCGGTTTATTGCGCTTGGAGATGTGTCATATCCCTGGCAAAAGCATATTGTTCGTTAGTTTATTATTTGACTCGCATACCTAGTACATATTTATTCAAGCCACTGCCAAAATCCCTCTCGTTCCCCCGGCGAAAGCCGGGGCTAAAGGCTCACCACTCTAAAATCCCTCTGCGCTACGCGCGGTCTCCCTTTTTCAAAGGGAGACATTATGTCGCTTCGCGACATTTTTTCGACGTGGGCGTAGCCCACATATTCTCTCCCTTTGAAAAAGGGAGAGGTGACCCCGGCGAAAGCCGGGGGAACAAGAGGGATTTTTTGGTAAGAGTAAATACCATACATTCTTCATTCTCATTCTAAGCGAGAAAATCCCCCGTCATCTTGCAAGACAATCGCCACTCCACGTGCAGTCCAAAGTTTATAAATAAGTATGCTGGCTTGTGGATAACTTTGTGGATGAAATATTGAAAAGTGATTTGTTTTATTCGCTTAATTAATTTTCTTAAGTTGGTCAAACGGGTAATTTTTTACAAATATCATTAATTATCATATGGTTAACGAAGTCAATAGTCGATTTCTGTAAATAAAAAAATCTCAAAAAATATTTGAGTTCATTAACTAATATCCCTGTGCACAACTTTAGAACTTTCTAGTGTATTGTCACATTTTTTTACACTTTTGCTTTTGCACAAAAGCCTGGATGGGTATTTGACAGCCATCACGATTGTAACTACCCGCTTCCTCACGGCAATTTAGTGCGAACTTTTGGCTTATTTTATAGGTCGTAATTACAAGGCAGTCCTTTAAAGAGGAATAACTGTAATGAGTGATGACCAAGTCCTGGATGCATTTCTAAGTCAATTAATGAGTCGTGCCGATGTAATGCTGGAGGGATCCGACACGGAAGAACAATATAAGAATATCGCAAAAGGACTATTTTTTAAGAAAACACCCGAGCAGATTTTAGCTGCTTTGATTACGGCGTATGCGAGCCTTAATACCCCCGAAGATAAAATTCACTTTTTAAAAAATGCAATTATTTTTATCGATTCGCTGATAAGATTTGATAAAGGTGATAGTCCAGAATTTATCGAAAACCTCCTCAAATTTAATGGAGAAATGGTTAGAGGTGTTAAAGACTTAAATTTAATGCAACAAATTAATGCATTTAGAGAAAAATGTGGAAAAGCCTTTATGGATATTGGCCAGGAAAATAAAAAAGCGAAACAAATAAGAGAAATGCCTGGGAAGCCAGAAGCATATAATTTTGGCAAACCAATGGGTGAGCTTATCGGTAAGGTTGGAGCAAATCAAAGCAAAATTGCTGAGGATATGGCGGCGCAATTAAAAAGTATGCAGGCAAGTTTGTTGATAGAGATAAAAGGCATAGATCATCGTTTTGGTGGTGGGAAAAAGCCAGATGAGACAGTAAATTATCGACAAATAGCTAAGCTATTTAATGATATATCTGGCATGGTGGTAGATGATATTTTATTGGCTGAAACCAGTACCGAAAGAAAAAATATTGCTTCTTTTTATGTAAAATTGGTTGAAAAATGTATTGAAATGCATGATTTCCAATCGGCCCAAGCAATTTGTGCAGGGTTGGCTAATTCATCTGTGTATCGGTTATTGCCCGATTTATTAACTGATAAACAGTACGAGATAATAAATGCCGCTAACGATCTTTTTTTGAGTAAAGATAACTCAAATTATAAAAAAAAGATAGCGCAATTAGCATCAACAGAAGAAGCAATTATTCCATATATTGGATTCATGTTGACAGATATCACTTTTATGGAAGAAGGGAATAAAGACCTGACACCTGATGGTCGAATAAATGGAAAGAAGTTTGATTTGTTGGGAAAAGTAATGAAGGATTTAGAAAAAACGCGACGAGATGCCCTGAAAGTTGAGAGAAGGCAATTTAAGGCGTTAGAAGAAAGAATAAATAGCACACACATTAAGGAAGCAGAGGCACATAAGATATCACGAGCAATTAACCCAAAAGAAGCAGATGAGAAACTAGCGAAGGAAGAGGTGAGAGAATTACAAAGAGGGATCTCTAGAAAATTGACAAGTCCATTAGCGGTGTCAGGGGCGTCACCAGCTCAAGCTCAACCTCAACCTCAACCCAACCCACCACCAACTGCCGCGGCACCAGTTTCTCGACCTGCATCACCAGCATCACCAGCGCCACCAGCAGCAGCGCCTGCTCAACCACAACAACCGCCGGCAACTACGGCACCTGTTTTGCCTACATCACAACCAGGATCTGCTCCTATTCAACCAGTAACGTTGCAACCCCTTCCTGCTGCCACACCGGTCCAAACGGCTATACAGCCTGATGATGAGCGTGCGAAAAAGCGCAAGTTATTAGAACGAGCCAATAAAGAACTTAGAGAAACAGAAATAGAATACCTGCGTCGCTTGGATAATGTAGTTGGTGGTATGTATGAGACTCGAAAGAAAGTAATTGAAGAAATGAATGATAATAATTTTGAAGGTTATTCGAGTAAGGGAGAAATTTTAGCTTCTTTTGATAAATTAAGAAAGTTACGAGAAGCGCAAGTTAAAATTTCGGAAAGTTTGAGATCAAATATTGATCTTTTTAGCCCAGAAGATTTTTATAATAAATTTCAGGAAGTGGCCGTGCTTTATTTGGATTATCTCAAATCAAACCCTATTGCTCTTCGATTTCCTCCAAAAATGCTTAAAGCCATTGGTTTTGATCCGGATGAATTGCCGCAAGAGCAACGTTTAGAATCGCATATGATTTTACCGGTACAAAGAATTGGAAAATATGAACTCTTAATGAGAGAAATGCACGAGCATTTACTCCTGCCAGAAGATCATCCCCGAAAAAAATGGTTTGGCAAAGCTCATGCAGATATTAGAAATCTTAATGTGAATATCAATGAGCTTCTAAAGCGAGCCGAGCCTGCCCGAATTCAGCTGGTGAATGATTTCATAAAGTTTATGCGGAAAACCAAACCCATTGAAGGGCCATTGACTGACATGCAAGCAGATCAAATTGCTCATCATCTTTTTGATTTGGGGAAAGAGGAGTTAGAAATAATATTGGAGGAAGGCGGTTTAACGATTAATGATAAAAAGAAAGCTATTCCAATTGTATTAAAAATGATTTCGGATATGGAGTTAGGTCCCGAAAAGACGCAGAAAAATGCTTTAAGACCCATTTTAGAAGGAGAGTATGCATCTTTACCGTTAACAACTGATTTACCGTTAGCAACTGAAACGAAAGCTGACATTAAAGCTAAAGAGAAAGCTAAAGAGAAAGCTAAAGAGAAAGTTAAAGAGAAAGCTAAAGAGAAAGTTAAAGAGAAAGTTAAAGAGAAAGCTAAAGAGAAAGCACCTAAGAAAAGGTCAAATACGGGTAAAATCTGGGGCTGGACAATCTTTGGTATTTGTATGGCACTTGCCGTTGTTTGTGTTGTCGCGACATTTGGTGCTGGAACACCTTTTGCCATCGGCATGTTTGCATTGGGGGCTTTGTCTTTAGCTGTGATTGGTGTAAGCGCGGCAAATATTTTGCCAAGAGCCGATCGAGATACTTTTGAATATAGCGATATCACGGCTCCATTGAAGGAAATACCGAAGAAAAAAGAAAAACCCAAGACGGCAGAAGAATTGCAAGCAGAAGGAGCCGATCTAAAATTTTTGGCTGGTGCTGAAAATGATTTAAGAACAAAAATTCAGCTATATAGTACAGCTCCCAACCAAAATTTATTAAGCGAAATACAGTCAATCCGCAGGAAAATAGTCGATTTGAAATTTAGCTCTATTCAAAAAATAAAACAAGATGCAGAAAGTGTTGCTCTCAATACCGACAACCTCTACGCTACATTTTTGACTCAAATACAACAACCCAATCCTGCGCCATCTTTAGTTCCATTTATAGCCCCATCAGTCTCATCTACAACTGCACCTGCAGCTCCATCAGCAATACCACCTGCAGCGCCATCAGCACCACCACCTGCAGCCTCATCTGTGAATCCTTTTGTACCGACACCTGTACCGACGTCTGCAATACCATTACCTGCAGCGCCATCAGCAGAGCGCACAACCAGAAGACCACCACCACCGTTACAAACGCCGCAGATGGCACTGCATTCTACTAGCCCTAGCCTATCACCTCATGCTCCTTTGGCTAAAGCAGATCAACCCGAGGTAGTTGCTACGAACCCAGAAGCTTCAATCAGCGCTTTTACGAAGTTATTTGAAGACAAGAAACAAAGGAAGCAATTGAGCGTTCAAAAAGTTGAAACGTCAGCGTCTAAGCCTTCAGAAGCACAATTAATTTATAAAGATGGTAGTAAAGTCTATGCGATTGGTTCTCAAGGCGGCGGTTTGGCTTTTGCAGTGGATCCCGCTGTCATCACTGCTGCAGTGAGTCCACCCGCTAAAGCTGCCTCGAAGTCCCCTGGTAAAAATACGATAAAAGAACTTTGTTACGCTGCTGTTGCCTCTGCCAATAATGGCGACACAATTGAAATTGATGATGCGCCTAAGGCATTACAACCAGAGATGCGCAAATGGATTAATAAAGCAGCAAAAGAAATGAAAAAAGAGATCCTATTAGGTGAAGCGCCAAAGCCAAAGCAAACGTTTACACCCACTGCTTGATAAACAACTCATAAAGCTGCAGCAGAATTTCGATAGCGATAAGAATAATAATATAGAGCTCAAGTCGATGGCTGTGGTGTTGCTGTAACACTTCTAACGAGATCTGTGAGGTCCGCGAGATAAGTTCAATTTTGCGTTCAAGGCTGCTTTGGCGTTCAATGATTTCAAGATCTTCTACCAATTGCGCATGTAATGGCTCAAGTTCAAAATGTTCCCACAGCACCAAGGGTTTATCAGAGACTTCGATTTTCCCGACCATTTCTTGAGCCATCACCAAGCTTGCGCCAATATGTTTGAGTAATTCATTGGGGCGAAAGCCTAATTTGCCGCGTTCTTTTAAACTTTTAGCGATAGGATCGATCCGCTCGAATAAATTACCAATGCGGTTTTCGTGATATTCTAAGATCACGCTTTTTGCCAGGGCATCGCCTATAATTTCTAAATGTTCTTTGCTGATTTTTTTAATCGTGACTTTGTTTTGGATGATCCCTTCGGGCTGATCCGGTTGGATCATCACGGTAAATTGCTCTGTTTCTGGGGTAGAGAACAATTGACTGGTATATTGTTGACAACGCGTAATGAGCTCAACCGTAGACGACGTGGTCGCATTAAAGAAAACAATGGCGCCATAAGGGTAAATCATTGCGACGCTTTTATCTGCGAGGCGCACCAAAAGCGCTTCTTTACGGGGTGCAGTGCGCAAAGTAAGGGCTTTTAAGTTGATGTCAACCCCGATCAGAACGGCATTTACCTCACAGCTGCCTTGCTGAGCTAAGCTTTTTGCAAGCTCATCTGGGATAGCGGATAAAATATTAAGCGGGCGAGTTTCTTCTTGCTGCATATGCCTAAACGAAGTGTGAATTTTCGTGTATTCTAGCCTGGTACGTCAAAATAAGGCAAATGAATAAGTAGTTAATGAGATTACATTGCAACAAGGGTTGATTTTTAATGATTTTATTTAACATTTTGATAGGTTTGGCGTTGGCCATCATTGTGGTATTACCCCTGATCTGGATTAAACATAAAGTCGCTCGCCTGATTGTTATCGTGATTGCGATAGGGGGAGGGGTGATCACCACCCAGCTATCCGAAATTTATCTCTATCCGCGCTATGTAGGTTGGCAGTTTGAACGCGAAAATTTAAAACAACCTCTGTTTAGTTTGATTGCCCAATATCATCCAAAGGAATACCAGGCATTTATAGAGGAAGTCAAAAAAGGGATCCGAAAAGGGGAAGATATTAATATCATTTCGTCTTATTCATCCTCACTGTTAAATCAAATTTTTTATCAACATTTGCAAAATGCTCCTGATGAAGCCATTTTTATTTATCTTAAAGCCACTTTAGATTTATATCGTTACTTATATTCTGTTGATCCACGCGCAGTGGTGAAGTTGGAAAATGGTGATAGCTCTATCCCAGTCAATTTAACCTTGCTGTGGCAAGATCAAACTTTCAAGGTGCTGCTGAACCATTTACTCGAAGCAAAAGGTTTAGTCATTCAAGCGGCAATAAAAAACCCAGTGAATCCTCCTCAAGCAGAGCAAGCAATAAAATTGTTAGATGGCATCTTGGATTCTTTAAGTACTAAATTTGGTGCGCCCATGGTGCGTATGGTATTTATTCCTTCAGAAGTGAGGCTTCCGGCAGTGATGGTGGCGCCTTTGTTGCTTGATTTTTATGTCAATTTAATTACGGCAGGAAAAGAAAATGCCGGGATTATTATGCGTTATATTGCTGCGAATAAAGAAAAAAGTAAGGTAAAAAAGTAGATCTGATATACCCATCACACTTCAAGATGCGATATTTTAAAACGTAACGTTCTAGATTTAGCACATAATTCCGTCATTGCGAGGGCGTTTTCGCCCGAAGCAATCCAGTCTTTTCAAGATATTTTCTGGATTGCTTCCCCATCGCTTCGCTCTGGGTCGCAATGACGGAACGCCTAATTTCAAAGTGTAAGCAGTATATCATGCAAGATGAGTGTGAATTTCGTTTAACCAAATTGCAATTTCAAGAGACTGGTCAAAAGAATTCACCTGGCCTTCTTTTCGTAACCATATCCCATCTTCATCTTGGATCTGAATTAAATACTCAGTAATTGATTTACACATGGATAAATATTTTTCTTCCTTGGTATAGCGATATAACATTGCCATTGCGTATGCAACTTTATGACTAAAATGAAAAGACTTAATACTTTCATGACATTCTAGCGCAAAATCAGCGTATTGCTTCGCTGCATTTAAAAAATGCGCTTGCTTCGTTGCCAAAAATAAATCAACCAAAAAAGCACAAGGCAGTCCTATCATAAAATAGGCTTGATTAGGTAATGATTTATTAACGACATAAATCATTTCCATTTCTCGTGGATATTTTAAAATATGTTTTTTATCATTATTAACAAATAGATATAAGGATTCCGTTAGTTTAGGTTGATGATTTATATTCCAACTTAAAAATTCCCCTGCTTTAATCGCTTCAAATTTCATGCCAAAAAATAATGATAAACGACCTAATTGTGCCGTCGTAATCACATCCATCGCTTCATCATGCTTACCCCATGCTCCGCTGGTAGCAAAACCACCATGATCTTGACTTTGAAAATGGGTTAAATGGTGATGAAGGGGAAATGAAAGATCAAAACGACCCGCTTTTTGCGCTGCGATGGCTACCCATCCTAACACATAACCCCAAAATTTCGCCATGAGGAGATTTTCAGTTTTCTTATTATCAAAAGTTAACATTCCATTCTGCGTAAAAAAAGTATTTTGCATATAGTCAAACACTTTTTTTGCTAAAACAGGGTGCCCCGTGGTGGTTAGAAGATAAGGTAATTTATAGTAGCCCACAAGATCATCAGGAAAGGATTTAATTTTGCCATTAGCCTCAATTTGTTGGATTACCCAATTTAAGGTTTTCTGTGAACGTTCAAAACAGGTTATAGGGAAAGGATCTTTCATTTGTTTTATCCTTGTTATTCCGCAATCGCTTTTAGAATGGTATTTACATCATCGTCTACAGATTTACTCTCAACCGTTATTTTTGCCACTGATTCAAATAGTTTATCGCGTTCAAGATGTAATTTATCAAAGAAAGCTTTCGGATCAATGGGGAATAACGGAGCAGGGCCATAAGACATCCGCTCAATTTGCACCGGAGTGGTTACTTTTAAAAAGATGACATGTTCTGGGGATAATAATTTTCGGTTTTGTTCGTTGAGAATATAACTATCTTCTGTTGTGATCACAATATTATCTTTTTTAAGATAAAGTTCTAATATTTCTTTTTGACATTGATAAAATGCTTCTGCTCCTGGTTTGCCAATGATTTCATTCAAGGTACGGCCAATGTAACGCTCTATTCCTATATTGGTATCGATGTGTGCCCAGCCTAATTTATCCGCTAATGCTTTGCCAAGTAGCGATTTACCTGCGCCCATATGGCCAACAATAATAAGTCGTTTATATTTATTCATATGCATATTCTCCAATGTGGCTTTTAGCTTAAATGCTGAGTATACAGGTCTTTCAAGTTCAAATGATATCCCAATTTCTTGTAAAAATCGAGTACTTCCCAACGCATGGTATTTGCTGCAATAAAATTGCAGAGTTATATGCTAAATTCTTGTTGAATCGTTTCCGATAATTTTTCGTGCGCTTCATTCAGTAAAGGTTCGCCATGTGCACTGATAAGATGGCGAAAAGTTAATAATTTGAGCCTTGCAAAATCTGCCGCTTTTATATTGCAAGCTTGTTGCCATATTTTTGAAATTGTGGCGGATCCAAAAAGTCCTAATTTTTGATAAAGCATTGCAGTTTCTTCAGTAAAAAATGCATCTTCAGCTGTCCAGTTTTTGATGCTATCGCAGGTAATGAGAATGCCGCCCTCTTGATGAATATGTAGGATCCCTTCAGGGTGAGAGGATGTTTCGAAATTAAAAAATGAGCAGTGGGGGAAAGGCATTTTACCTTGCGTTGTAAGTTCAAAATCAGTTAATTTGTTATGTTCATGCTTCATCCCTTTTATTGCCCAGAGTTTTGCGGCATAGCGATCAAGGTAAAATGCATCGTCCCTACCATGAAATGCACCAATTCTAACAACGTTAATGACTTTTCCTAATTTTTCAAGCGCAGCAAGACCTTTATCATTTAACCGAACGGTATTAATGAGCGTGAGTTCATCATTATTTTTCACGATTACCATATTTCGGCTATGTTGCAATTTCATGCCTTCATGGGTAGTGATATTGGTTCCCGCCACATAATAAATATTTGAAAATATTTCTTTTATATCACCATGCGGCCATAGGGGGGAGTATTGAGTCATTAATCATCCTATCATTAAATGAGATTATATTGTTCATTGTACCATCGATTGGAGTTTTTTAATCCTATTCATTATTGTTGTTGACCGATTCATGAAGAGATTTCCACTCCAGCAGCTTAGATTACCCATCAATTGTTTTAACTTGATAGCAAGTGAAATTCAGATGAGGATTTTTTATCTAGCTCTGAAAAGAATCTTGATAAAATG
>JBIOEB010000066.1:0-12554 GCA_044445585.1 Candidatus Berkiellales bacterium | reverse complement strand
TCTGCGCTACGCGCGGTCTCCCTTTTTCAAAGGGAGACATTATGTCGCTTCGCGACACTTCTTTACGTGGGCGCAGCCCACATAATTTCTCCCTTTGAAAAAGGGAGAGGTGAGCGCAGCGAACAGAGGGATTTTGGAGAGATCAGCCTATTGCCGCGGCGAAAGCCGGGGGAACGAGAGGGATTTTAGACGGCACAGAGGCAGGTTTGAGTATTGCATCACGCTGGATTAAGAGGGGAATCTTCCCTCTAGTTTAATCTCCTCGTCAAGATCCATCGCATCTTCCTCAGGGGGTGCAACCGCTTTAGCGACTTTTTGCCTCGAAAACTGAGGTAATAGTGCAGGCTTTGCCACAGGTAGTTGAAAACCACGAATTTCAGCTTCTATCTCTTCGGCCGTTGGATAGATCATCGTTGCTCCTGTTGGCACCAGTAGCTGGTTTAGATCTGAGAGAATATCAGAGTAGGTAGTCCCTTTACCCTCGCTAAATCTTTCATCAACTGTGTTTTGCGCTTCATCCATCAAAACTTGAGCATCTGCTTCCGGGTTAGCATGAACTAAGCCTTGATAAATACACTCACATTCTGCTCGTTTAAGCGCCATTTGGGTATATTGTGCTTTTGCTTTGGTTTGCAGTTGCGGCTCTTTAAGCAATTTTGCAAGTCTTATATAAATATCGCCGTAAGATTGAGCAAAAGGATTTTTTGGCACAACAGCGGTTTCTTTTATTTCAGGAAGAGGGGTTGCACGCTGATAGGCTTCAGTTAAACTAAAGGTTGTCGATGGCGAAGCCCTTCCCATATTCATTAATGCGGCAAGTGCAATGACTTCAGTATCTTCATCAAGATTTAACTCATAGTCTTCTATCAATTTTTGGTTAATCGCAGCAATGCCATCCACTGCTCCCTCACCAAAATAATGCTTAAAAAAGCTTTTTCTGATTTCAAGCAGACGTTCTAATTTAGCGCTTTTGCCTTCAGTATCTATCACCGTCTCTGGCTGATTAATCACACTTAAAGCATTCAGATCTGAATACAACGTTAGGGCTTGATATAATTCTAATTTCGCTTCAGCTGAAGGCAATGTGCTTAAGGCTTTGTCAAAAGCCTTCACCACCAGCTGGCCCGCAATATTTTGGGTAGTGATGGTTAAATCATGAGGAACTTTAAATTCTGGGTGCTTTTGAAAAATCAGATCTAATTGCGTAATGGTACCTGGAAAACATCTTGGATTATCCATCTCATCAGATCTTTTATTATTCCCTCGACTCGTTTCTGCTAAATGAACAAACAGTTCCTTCATCACTTCTTCTTGTTGTTCGGGTGACAATGCGGGATCGGTCGCAGCCAAATAGGCATAACATAAACGTTCTCGAATGATTTGTGTGGTTTGCAATAAATTTAATGCTTCAACAGATGCTGCACGGGTTGAAAAAACGGTATCTTTTTCTTGTTCTTTCTTAGGTGCAACAAAAAGTTTCTGCCAATTGTGTGATGGCGCAGCAGCACAAAGTGCTCTGAAGCTGATCTCTAGGATATCGTCAGTGGCTTTAAAATATGGTAAGGCCTGGATCATCACTTCCAATTCTCGAGCGATTAGCCGATCTTTATTTTGCTCAATAAAGTCAATGGCCTCACGATGGCGTTCAACTCCTTCTGCCTTTAGCTGCGCTAATTTGCGATTGATTAATATGGCAACGATCTTTGGCTCAATTTTTTCAAGTGAGGTGAACCTTTCTGTTAAGAAAGGCTTTATTTTTCCTCCAAACCGATCATTGGCTTGTTTGACCAAGCAATCATTCATAGCCGATTCGTGGTCATCGGCAAGATCAGCATAGCTTGGAATTTTCGCTTCTTTAGCTTGCGCTCTTAATGTTAATATTTCACCTGCATGAGATCGAGGATCCGCAAAAGGTTGGCTAAAACTTTGCTCAATACTTGCTTGTAAGGCAGCTATTGGAGGTAAACTCCTCTCTACAGGATCATACCCATAACGTTTTAAATATTTGAATAATAAGAGTTGAGAACCTTGATCTTCCCCGCGGATTCTATCAGCTATTGCAAGCAAAGCTTGTCTGCTCAAACAGTGCTCGGGCCCAAAACTTGCAAAGATCTCTTCAATGTTCTTCCTATCCACTAGAGGCATATCGATTAATATATCAAAGAGCATCTCAGGGCTAAGCTTTTTTCTCACGGCTGGGCATTTTAATAAGACATTCACCACATGAATGTGTTTTCCTTGGATCGCCATACGTAAGGCAAAGTTGTTATTCGCTGCCGCGTTTGCGGCAACCTGTGGGTATTGAAGCAAAGCTAATACGACTAAAACATGACCATTACGTGCTGCATCTTTAAAAATGGCATTATTATCTACATCAATAGCATCAATAACGGTTTGGCAAGTCAGTAATTTCCTAACAACATCAATATGGCCCTTTTGACTTGCTCTGCGTAAAGCCTCATTTCCATATGCTGCTGCTTTTACCTTGATTGCATCGATCTTAAATAATTCATCAACCGCTTCAGCATCGCCGACATCGGCTGCTCTATTTAAAACAGTATCATTCGAACCTACTTCAGATCTTATTTCTGGCACATTAAGTAATTCCTGCAACGCTTCAATTTGATGGCGCGCAATTGCTGTTTTTACCGCTTCAAGGCTCCAAAGTGCAGCTTGGGATCGCACACGTGGTTCATTTAAGAAGATCTTTACTACCTCCACATGACCATGAGAAACTGCTCCCCTTAAAGCATCCTCATACCATGACTTGGCCCACTCCTGAAGTGATGTAGGGGTGATCGAAGGATAACCGAATGTGTCAAAAAGCCGGCCTATAATATAGGTAGGCCAAGTATTTTCTCCTCTCACTGCATGGCATTTTAGTAATTCAGCAACAATCTGTGCGTGTCCATGGATTGCAGCATCATTTAAAAAAACTACGCCTGGAACAAATGACGACTTACCTAAAAATGCACGGACCATATCAAGTCGACCGATTTTTATTGCTTCAAACAACCCTAGATCTAATTGAGAAGGGCTCCCTTTCGCACTATTGAGTAATCTCTGTAAAATTTCAAGATTACCCCCTCTTACGGACGCGTCTAACATTGGCTTGATGGAATTAGGTAGTTTGTCCTGCACTTTTGGCCATAATTCATTGACTAATTCGCTTTGTCCACTACCGACTGCTGCCAAAAATAGTGGTAGTTCTTCCCTGACGATCTTTTTCCATTCCGGGTGTTTCATTAATTCTTGTAGGAACGTAACATGCCCTCTACTTGCTGCTTCACTTACCATTGTTTGAAAACATTCAGTCACTTTTTTTCTGAGTGCCGAGATAGTTAATAACGATCGTAGAACTTCAACCTGGCCTTCACGAGCAACACCCTTTAAAAGATCTGAATAGTAATGGGGATCCCTCTCTCCAAAAAGCATTAACAGTCGTTTTAAGATCTCAACATTTTTATTTCTGACAGCGGTTTGCAGTACATTTTGAGTATTAGCATATAATCGTAATTCTTGAATTTTCAAAAATGCTTCTAAGATACTTAAATTACCTCTTTCAATAGCTGCACAAATTGCATTTGCTCCCCACTGAAAACGTTCTGCTATTAGCTCTGGGATCCCTAGCAATTTTTCTACCTCTTCCAACGTTCCATGCCCCGCAGCATAACCAATCCCTGAACCCAAAGCAGTTATTAATCTTGGTGTATAAGGTTTGCCGTCGAGATATTCATTGACCAGATCAATATGACCAAAACTTGCTAGGAAACTCACAGTTTCATCAAAAAAATATGCTTTAGCTTTACTGAGATCTGGATGATTGAGTACATCATCAATGACTCGAAGATATTTAAATTTAGCAGCAACTTCAAGTAATTGCAGGGTGGTCTTCACACTCCCCCTCACTTGAGACTGACACGATAAACTTCTCACCACCTCAAGATTTTGTTTTTCCTTCAAGGCTTCGAGCGTTTTCCTAATTTTAGTAGTAGAAGGCGAAGGCAAAGTTAATTGTTGATCATGAAGGGTTTTTGGCGGTGCAACGCCTTCTTGAATAGCTTCTAATTGAGGAATAGGGATCCTTGCTGCTTGACAAGCAGTGCGGATCTTATCAAGTAATGCTGGCTCGACGGGTAAGAAATATTTACTGATCCTTTGCGCTTGGGCATGTTTACCTAAACGATCCAAAAAGATCTTTCCCTGAAAAATCACATGTGAGTAATTTTCATCGTAACAAGATAATACTAAATCATCATCGGTGATCACACTATTTAATGCTGCAACACCGGTAAGCGCTTCGACTCCTTCAGTAAGCGCAACTTCATTTTGCATCACCCGAGCTCTTTTTGATGGTCGCCCGCTTTCATTACTTTCACTACCTTCTATAGCTTTACTTCCGCGTTTCATGCATATACTCTCAATTTACAATCTAAGTAAATGCCTAACTTTATCACATTTTGCTTATAATGTAATAACCTTCCTCGATGTAAAAGAGGTTTGAGCAGATGAAGAAGAATGCGTTTAAGATTGCATTATCGCTGTGAAGACAATAATTCGATAACTTTGGTGGTATTTTTTTCGTATAGGCTATTAATGTTGATGAATTCGATATTTAACTCCAGCGCATTTTTTTGCTTACTGGGGCTAAACTTTCCTGCCGTTAAACAACTTGCGACAATATCTGGCCGAAGCGCTCGATAAATATTGCGATAGAATTCGTCTGGTAGATCCTGATTGTGATACGAAGGAATTAAAAAAATATAATCGATGGGTTCAAGGTAACTTAACACATAAGCGCGCTCGGCTTGATGATGAATGGGTCTGGTTGGCCCTTTAAGCGCTTTAACATTGTCATCGGGCTCAAGGCCAACCAGTAAAATATCCCCCAATTTTTTGGCTTCGGCAAATAATTGCACGTGGCCTTTGTGAAGGATATCAAACACCCCATGAACTAAAACACGTTTTTGATGTTGTTTTATCAAATCGTTGTTAATATTGAGCATTTGCTCATAATTAACCAATTTTTCATCGATCATCTCGTGCTATTTTAATCCTTGCGCATTGATCCCCAATTCCGAAGAAAGCTGTTTAGAAAAGCTTGCCCCGAAGCGCGAAGCAAGCCTATCTAATAAATTACTCGAGGGAGAATAATCAATAATATCTTCTACCCCAATCACTTCTCTGGCCACAAAACCGGCACTGCCGATGCCATCAATTAAGCCTAATTTTAACGCTTGATCGCCCGTCCAAAACAAACCCGTAAAAATTTCATCGTTAGGTTTTAAACGATTGCCACGGCCATCTTTCACAGCTTGAATAAAGTGCTGATGAATATCAGCTAAAATGGCTCTTGCATAAGAAATTTGCTCGGGATTTTCCGGCGAGAACGGATCTAAAAACATTTTATTCTTACCGGCGGTTAACGTGCGTTGTTCAACACCGAGTTTTTTCATGGTATCGACAAAGCCATAATTGGGCATTAATACACCAATCGAACCGACAATACTCGACGCATTAGCGTAAATTTTATCTGAAGCGGCTGCGGCATAATAAGCACCTGAGGCACAAATATCGACAATCACCGCATACACTTTCTTTTCGGGATGAAGTTTGCGCAATCGTCTGATCTCATCGTAAAGATAAGCACTTTGCACTGGCGTGCCACCGGGTGAATTGATCCGTAAAATAATCGCTTTAGCTTTGCCCTCGCGAAAAGCATGATGCAAACTGGTTGCGATAGTATCGGCATCGATATCTTGGCCTTGTCCAATCGCCCCTATCAGATCAATTAAGGCGACATGATCTTTAAGCGCCGGTTTTGCTTTGCCTTGATACCACAATACCGAGACAGCAATAATGTAACCCAAAATGATTACTTTGAAAAAGATCCCCCAACGGCGAGAACGTTTTTGTTCGTTGACCGTGGCTAATAATGCTTTTTCTAATACTTTTTGCTCCCACTGTTGAGACATTTCTTCAGGCATGGCTTTCGCTTTCCTCTGGTTTTTTTAAATAAGATAAATATTTTTCACAATCCTGCTTCAATGGACTGACGACACTTAACGTGTAAGGTTGATAAGGTAAATTAATGATGAGTTGGTATGCATGTAAAAACAACCGATCACATCCTTCTTGTTTTGCTTGCCGATTAGTGTTTTCGCTGCCATATTTTTGGTCGCCCACAATCGGATGCCCCTTATAAGCACAATGTACTCGAATTTGATGCGTTCGGCCAGTCAAAGGGCTTGCCTGCAATAAAGTCGCATTTGGAAAGGATTCTAAAATCTTGATTGAAGTTTTAGCAGGCTTTCCGGTAGGATCGACCTTGACCATTCTTTCTCCTGACTTTAGCACATAACGCAATAGCGGTACTTCAACCATCGTTCCTGCCTGCCAACACCCTTCGACCAAAGCAAAATAAGTTTTTTTAATTTTTCCTAACTTTAATGATTCATGCAAATGGAGCAGCATCGATCGTCGTTTCGCGATCATGACACAGCCCGAAGTATCGCGATCTAAGCGATGAACCAACTCCAAAAATGGCTCTTTAGGGCGCGTTCTTCTTAAGGCTTCAATAAGGCCCAACGAAATCCCACTTCCACCGTGAACGGCTAACCCTGCAGGTTTATCAATTACTAGCAGTTTGTCATCTTCATAAAGAATAGCTTGTTCCAGCATCTTCGAAAATTTCTCACTGACAGGTGATGATTCAGTGCTTTTGGGCATATAAACCAACGGGGGGATCCGCACGCTATCGCCGTTTATCAAGCGGTAGCTCACATCGATCCGACCTTTGTTCACTCGAACTTCGCCTTTGCGGATAATGCGATAAACGCGACTTCTTGGAACGCCAGGTAATTGACTTAGAAGGAAATTGTCTATCCTCTGCCCTGCATTTGAGGGTGTCACTATGAGGTGTTGAACCTCTTTACGCTGGTGGTGATTGGCTAACATACAAGGCATTATATACTGGGTGTTGCCACTTGTCCGCTTTTTTCTCCTGAGCAATCAACTAGTTCGATCAACAAAAAAATGTTAAAATGAAATTGTTGTAAGTAATTGGAAGTTTCCTTTCTTACTTAACAAAAAAGAAACCACTTCTCGCCCTAAATGGTCACTCATTTAAAAACATGGCGCGAGGACTATGGTGAAAACGAATTTTCCTTGCCAGCAACGTCAAAACCAAAAAGCTGCCGTCTGCTGTTGATTGAAATATAACAAAAACATAACAAACAGAATTGGAATACCATGATTAAACACAAAAGAATGTTAATTAACGCTACACAAAGAGAAGAGTTACGTGTTGCCCTGGTTGATGGGCAAGTTTTATATGATCTTGACATCGAACGAACCGGACGCAAACAAAACAAAGGAAGTATTTTCAAGGCAGAAATCACGCGCGTCGAACAAAGTCTAGATGCCGTTTTTGTTGATTACGGTGCGACACGTCACGGTTTTCTACCGTTTAAAGAAATCTCGAAGGAATATTTTAATCCTGCTGCAGTTGAAAGTGGCCGTACGAACATTAGAGATCTGCTTAAACCGGGTCAAGAACTTATCGTTCAAGTGGATAAAGAAGAACGCGGCAACAAAGGCGCTGCATTAACCACATTTGTAGGTCTTGCCGGATGCTACCTCGTGCTGATGCCCAACAACCCTCGGGCAGGCGGGATTTCTCGTCGCATTGAAGGCGATGAGCGTAACGAACTCAAAGATGCACTCAATCAACTTCCTCTTCCCGATGGCATGGGTTTAATTATCCGCACCGCGGGTGTGGGCCGCAATATCGAAGAGTTACGCTGGGATTTAGAAGTTTTATTAAGCCAGTGGCAAGCGATTATGCATGCCGCCAAAGAACGTCGAGCGCCATTTTTAATTCATCGTGAAAGCGATGTGATCATTCGGGCGTTGCGAGATCATTTACGACCCGATATTAGCGAGATTTTAGTCGACACCGAAGAAGCTTATCAACATGCCAAAGAACATGTGCAAACGGTGCGCCCAGATTTTGTGGATCGCATCAAGCTTTACCATGATCCCATTCCATTGTTCAGTCGTTTTCATATCGAAAATCAAATTGAATCTGCTTTTAAACGCGAAATTGCGCTAGAAAATGGCGCTTCGATTGCAATCGATCCAACTGAAGCATTGATCGCGATCGATATTAACTCCGCCAGAGCAACGGAAGGCAGTGATATTGAAGAAACTGCTTTACAAAGCAATCTTGCTGCTGCTAAAGAAATTGCTCGCCAATTGCGACTCCGCGATATCGGTGGTTTGATCGTGATCGATTTTATCGATATGAGTTCTACCCGCCATCAACGCATGGTTGAAAATCATCTACGCGAAGAGCTCAAAGCCGATCGTGCACGGATCCAACTGGGGAGGATCTCGCGCTTTGGTCTATTAGAAATGTCACGTCAACGATTACGGCCTTCCCTGGGGGACGCAAGCCAAATGGCATGTCCGCGTTGCGAAGGACAAGGCACTATCCGCACTATTCAATCGCTTGCGCTGACATTAATGCGGATCATTGAAGATGCTGCGATGAAAGAAAATATTCTCCAAGTCGTACTGCAAGTTCCTGTGGATTTAGCAGCTTATTTATTAAACGAAAAGAAAGAAGCCACCATCGAGCTTGAAAGGCGCCATGAGATCAGAATTTTAATTGTACCCAATCCACATTTGGTAACCCCTCAATACGAAATTACGCTACTCAAAGAAGACGAAGCCGTTAAACAAAGTGCTGTTCCAAGCTATGAATTTGTGACCAAAGAAGTAAAAGCGGCGGAAATTCTCACGCATGTCGTTGACGAAAAATTAGACGAACCTGCGATCAAGCATTTTACTGCACCAACACCACCTGCACCGCCAAGCTCGTCACCACGTTATCAAGGATTAATGCGTCGATTATGGTCGGCTCTTTTTGGCAGCAAATCTACTGGTGAGCGCTCGATCGTTTCGCCTAAAAAACCTTTAGGCGCATTTCGTAAGAAAGAAGAAATGCCAGAACACCGTCATGGCCGACGAGCACGGGGTCGTGGTGGCAAAGAACGTACTCACCGCCGTCCTCAATCCCAACAACAACGCAATAGACGGGGTGGCCATCAACATCCACGGCAACACGATGATCGATATCAGCGCGATAGCCGTGACACCCGTGATCGTGATACTCGTGATCGTGAACCCCGTGATGAACATCATCACCGTCGCGGAGCACCGCAAGAAATTAAAGAGCATGAGCACGACGCAGCTACCGCTTCAGCTTTAGCGGTGATGAGAGCTGCTGCCCCTGTTCGAGAACATCCCACCGCTGCACCTAAAGTGGCTGCACCAAGCATTGAATTGACAACACACGAAGTCAAATACCAACAAGCACCGCCTAAAGAGCCGATGGTTGTCACGCCACACATTCACCCTGAGCCTGAAAAGGAAATTAAAGCACCCCAGCAGCCAGAGCATGCTTCAGAAACCGCTCAAACCAAAGGCGCTGCCTCATTTACTTTCAGTAAATTGACGCCGGAAGAAATTCAAGCTTCGGTGGTAACACTTGATGAATCTAAACAAGGTGGATCTGAAGCAATACATCCACACCATTTAACCAAAGTGATTACAAAATTTGATCCTAATGCGCCACAAAAAAATGAATCCCAACCGCCGAAATTAAGGATCACGGTGATCCCGAAGGTGGAAGAGACCAAAGAGCTGCAAGAGGTTGATCAAAAGCAACAACACAAGGAAGAGCAAAAACAAGAGCAAAAGGAAGAGGCTCCGGAAGATAGTTCGACTAACTAGACTGCAGCTCCAAAATCCCTCTTGTTCGCTACGCTCACCTCTCCCTTTTTCAAAGGGAGAGAATATGTGGGCTGCGCCCACACAACAAAGGATCTGTCGCGAAGCGACATAATGTCTCCCTTTGAAAAAGGGAGACCGCGCGTAGCGCAGAGGGATTTTATTCGTAATTAACCACCACCTTTTGTCTCTACATCCATCCGCCCTTCATGCTCAAGCCATACAACATTGATAATGCCGCAAGCACAAGCAAAAAGAACGCCTAATATCCAAGTAAAGTACCACATGTTATTCTCCGCTTTAATTTGTCTCTGCTTTAATTTGTCTTTGCTTTAATTTGTCTTTAATTTGCTTGAGCCCCAATCAGGCTTCGTTTTAATACGATTCTGGATCCCGTAAAACTTCTTTGGTTTCAACTTTACCTGTGAGTACTCTATACACCCAAAAGGTATAGCACAGAACAATGGGCAAAAAGATCGCCACTACAAAAAACATATACTGCAAACTCAGGTGGCTCGAAGTCGCATCCCATAATGTCAAACTATCATTAGGATGACTTGACGAGGGCATAATAAAAGGAAACACTGCCGCTCCAACTGTTCCTAAAGCAAAAACAATGGTCAATGAGCTCATTAACACCGCCAAAGTTGAAAAATTCATGCTTGAAAATAAAATCCCTAACATTAACGCGGCCAAGGTGAAGATCGGAAACAACCATAATTGCCGAAAATGTTCGAAATTAAATAACCACAAATTAGGCCCAATGGTAACGGTTTTAGTACCAGGCAATAAGGCGGCATTAACATCAATGGGTGAATCAATGTGGTAGCCGTTGATGCCGAAAAGGATCCACGCTCCCAATAAGAAAAATAACAATGCAAAGACGCCACCCGTAAATAAATTAATTCGTTTTAGACGCTGCAAAAATTCTTCTGCTAATTTCTTTTGTAAATAAACACCACCATGAAATGACAATATAAAGATAGTCGCCAGTCCAAAGACCACACTAAAAGGATTTAATAATTGCCAAAACGTTCCTTCATAATGCGATTGCATTGTACCATCTAAATAAAATGGGAAACCCAACAAAAGATTACCTAAAGCCACTCCAAAGATAAGCGCTGGCACAAAACCACTGATAAATAAAGCAAAGTCCCATAAGGTGCGCCAAATGGGCGAAGCCAATTTGCTGCGAAAGTCAAAACCCGGAGGCCGTAAAATCAAAGACAATAACACTATAAACAAAGCGTAATATAAACCAGAAAAGGCGGTTGCATAAACAAGAGGCCAGGCCGCAAAAATAGCGGCGCCGGCAGTAACAAACCACACTTGATTCCCACCCCACGTAGGCCCAATGCTATTGATGAAAAGCCGCCGTTCGTTATCGTTACGTGCTACCCACGGTAGTAAAATACAAACACCAAAATCACGTCCACCTAAAATGAAAAATCCTACAAAAAGAACAACAATCAAAAACCACCAAATAATTTTTAATGTACCGTAATCCATGATCATGGTGCACCTCTGGTTTCAAAATGATATCGATTAAGGCCCAACGTACTCGGGCCCAATCGGGCGTACTTAATCATCAAATAAAGTTCAATAATTAAGAGTGTGGTATAGAACAAGACAAAACCACCTAAACTCACCCAAACTTGACTCGTGTTAATTGAAGAAACCCCCATGTAGGTGGGTAAAATTTCTGCCACTACCCAAGGTTGCCGTCCATATTCGGCGACTATCCATCCACATTCCGCAGCAATCCAAGGGAAAGGCAAACTGATTAAAGCAAACCGCAATAACCATTTATGTCTCTGGATGTGATTTTTAATATTGTAATAAAAAGCCAAAATAAAAAGTAATAGCATTAAAAATCCCAAGCCTACCATGATGCGAAATGTCCAAAACAGCGGTGCCACCTTCGGCACACTATTGGCAGCGGCCAGTTTGATTTCTTCGTCGGTTGCTTCTTTAATATTTTTGCTATAACGCTTAAGTAATAGCGCATATCCTAAGGTATCTTTTACCTTATTAAACTCCGCAATAATTTCCGGCGTAGGATTTTCTTTTAATTTTTCGAGTAACTCATGCGCTTTGATGCCATCCCGAATTTTTTGTTCATGCCTTTCAATCAAATCATTTAAACCCATGATGGGTTTATCAATTGAATGTGTGGCAATAATGCCAAGCACATAAGGGATTTTTATTGCATAATCCATTGTTTTGGTTTTATCGTTGGGGATCCCAAACAATACAAAATGCGCGGGTGGTGGTTGCGTTTCCCATTCACCTTCGATGGCTGCTAATTTAGTTTTTTGCACTTCGCCAATGGTGTAACCACTGACATCGCCTAATACTAACACCGATAAAATCGAAGCCAGACCAAATCCGGTGGCAACAGCAAAACTTCTGCGTGCAAATTGGATATCGCGCCCTTTTAGCAAATAATATGAACTAATGGCTAAAACAAAAATGGCACCCGTTACATATCCTGCAGCAACCGTATGAACAAATTTCACTTGTGCGACGGGGTTATAAAATAATTCCGAGAAACTGCCAAGCTCCATTCGAAGCGTATCCGTGTTAAAATGCGACCCAACCGGATATTGCATCCAACCGTTCGCAACCAAGATCCATAAAGCAGACATATTCGCACCAATGGCCACTAACCAAGTCACAGCAAGATGCATGGGTTTGCTTAATTTGTCCCACCCAAAGAAAAACAATCCAATAAAAGTGGATTCTAAAAAGAAAGCCAT